>NZ_JAKJJW010000021.1:0-60763 GCF_025669985.1 Brachybacterium atlanticum
GCTAGAGGATACGGCCTCCGCCTGGACGCGCCGCGCGGGAAACGCGGTGCGCCTGGGCGGCAGCGATCACGCCGTGTAGCGCGGGAAGGCGGAGGCGCCGGCGTAGCGGGCGGCCTCGCCGAGCTCCTCCTCGATGCGGAGCAGCTGGTTGTACTTGGCCACGCGCTCACCGCGGGCGGGGGCGCCCGACTTGATCTGGCCGCAGTTGGTCGCCACGGACAGGTCGGCGATGGTGGTGTCCTCGGTCTCGCCGGAGCGGTGGGACATCATGGCCTTGAAGCCCGCGCGGTGCGCGAGGTCCACGGCGTCGAGGGTCTCGGAGAGCGAGCCGATCTGGTTGACCTTGACCAGCAGCGCGTTGCCGGCGCCCTCGTCGATGCCGCGGCCGAGGCGCTCGGGGTTGGTGACGAAGAGGTCGTCGCCCACGAGCTGCGTCTTGGTGCCGAGGCGCTCGGTGATGGCCTTCCAGCCGTCCCAGTCCTCCTCGTCCAGCGGGTCCTCGATGGAGACCAGCGGGTAGGCGCCGACGAGCTCGGCGTAGTAGTCCACCATCTCGGCAGAGGACTTCTTCGCGCCCTCGAAGGTGTAGGCGCCGTCCTCGAAGAACTCGGAGGCCGCGACGTCGAGCGCGAGCGCGACGTCCTTGCCGGCCTCGAAGCCGGCCTTGCCGATGGCCTCGACGATCAGGTCCAGCGCGGCGCGGTTGGAGTCGAGGTTCGGGGCGAAGCCGCCCTCGTCGCCGAGACCGGTCGCCAGGCCCCGCTCCTTGAGCACCGCCTTCAGCGCGTGGTAGACCTCGGCGCCGACGCGCATGGCCTCGGAGAAGGTCTCCGCACCGATCGGCGCGATCATGAACTCCTGGATGTCGACGTTGGAGTCCGCGTGGGAGCCGCCGTTGAGGATGTTCATCATCGGGACGGGCAGGATGTGCGCGTTCGGGCCGCCGACGTACTGGTACAGCGGCACGCCCGCGGAGGCCGCGGCGGCGCGCGCCACGGCGAGGGAGACGCCGAGGATGGCGTTCGCGCCGAGGGTGCCCTTGTTCTTGGTGCCGTCGAGATCGAGCATCGCCTGATCGATCGCGCGCTGCTCCTGGACGTCCATGCCGTGGATCGCCGGCAGGATCTCGGTGATCACGGCGTTGACGGCGTCGAGCGTGCCCTTGCCGAGGTAGCGGTCCTTGTCGCCGTCGCGGCGCTCGACGGCCTCGAACTGGCCGGTGGAGGCGCCGGAGGGGACCGCCGCGCGCTCGAACGTGCCGTCGTCGAGCAGGATCTCGACCTCGACGGTGGGGTTGCCGCGGGAGTCGAGGATCTCTCGGGCGAGGAGTGCTTCGATCAGGGCTGCCATGGGCTGTTCCTTCCTTCGGTGATGAAGTTCGAATCGTCCGGTCGGCGCTGACCGTCCGCCCGACAGTCTAGGCCGAGCCGCGCCCGCCACGCGCCCCCGCGCCCGCGGTTGCGGCCGGAGGGCGCCGACGGCGGACGAGTGCCCCGGTCAGGCGCCGGCGCCCTGCTCGAGCTCGCGGACGGTCCTCGCGAGCAGGGCGCGCAGCGCGGTCTCGGGATCGTCGTCGCGGCCCTCGCCGGCCACGACCAGGTCGAGCAGCGCCCGGCCGAGGTCGCCGCCCCAGTCGTCGGCGTCCTCGGCCGAGGCCGCGGCGTCGGCCGCCGCGAGCAGCTGCTCGAGCCCGCCCGCCGATCGGGCGCGGTGGACGATCTTCGCCGCGGTCTGCAGGGCGGGCAGCTCGGCGGGGATTCCCTCGGCCCAGCCGCGGGGGCGCGTCGGAGCCGCCCCGGAGCTCCCCTGTTCCTGCTGGTCCTGCTGATCCTGCTGGTCCTGCTGCTTCTCCTGCGCCTTGACGGCGTGCCACTGCGCGATGATCTGCTCGACGTCGGCGGGGTCCTCGAGCGCCTGCTCGGACGCGTCGCCGAAGACGTGCGGGTTGCGCCGCTCCATCTTCGCGACGAAGGAGCGGGCCACGTCGTCCACGTCCCAGGCCGGCTCCTCCTCCTGGCCCACGCGCGCGTGGAAGAGGATCTGGAAGAGCAGGTCGCCGAGCTCGTCGGGCAGCGCCCCGGGGCCGTGGCCGGAGGGGTCGTCGATCACCTCGAGCACCTCGTGGGTCTCCTCGAGGAGGTAGCGGGCGAGCGAGGCGTGGGTCTGCCGGTGGGTCCAGGCGTCGCCGCTCGGCGCCCGCAGCGCCTCCATCACCTCCACGGCCCGCAGCAGGGCGCTGCCGCGCGGTGCGGGATCGGACGGGACGGGGCGCTGCGCGGTGCTCACGGGGGCGAGGCTACTTCCTCGCCGGCCCCGACCCCGCCTCCGCCTGCACGACGGGCGCGGAGATCTGCTCGGCCGCGGAGGGCACGAGCTCGCGCAGCACCTCGCGCGCCCACTCGAGCAGCGCGTGGTCGCGCAGCTCGGTGCCGCCGAAGCGGGAGGTCATCGGGCGGGGAACGAGCACCTGGCGCAGGGCCGGCTTGAGCAGCGTGCCCGGGTACAGGCGCTTCATCCGCATCGCGACGGAGTCGGCGGGCTCGAGATGGGCGAAGCGGATCATCTTCCCCTGCGCCTGGACCTCGTCGACCCCCGCGGCGCGCGCGTCGATCCGGAAGCGGGCCACGTCCAGCAGCACCTCCACCGGCGCGGGCAGCGGGCCGTAGCGGTCGGCGAGCTCGGCGCGGACCTGCTCGATCTCGGAGACCTCGCGCACCGCGGAGAGCTTCGCGTAGGCCTCGAGCCGCAGCCGCTCGGAGCCGATGTAGTCGTGCGGGACGTGCGCGTCCAGCGGCAGCTCGACCCGGATCTCCTTCTCCGGCGCGCTCGCCTCGCCGCGGAAGGCCGCGACGGCCTCCCCGACCATGCGCACGTAGAGGTCGAAGCCCACGCCGGCGATGTGCCCGGACTGCTCGCCGCCGAGCAGGTTGCCGGCGCCGCGGATCTCGAGGTCCTTCATCGCCACCTGCATGCCGGCGCCGAGGTCGGTGTTGGTGGCGAGGGTGGTCAGGCGGTCGTGGGCGGTCTCGGTGAGCGGCTTGCCGGCGTTGTAGAGGAAGTAGGCGTAGGCGCGCTCGCTCGAACGGCCCACGCGCCCGCGCAGCTGGTGCAGCTGCGAGAGCCCGAAGCGGTCCGCGTTCTCGACGATCAGGGTGTTGGCGTTGGCGATGTCGAGGCCGGTCTCGACGATCGTGGTGCACACGAGCACGTCGAAGTCCCGCTCCCAGAAGTCGACGATCACGCGCTCGAGCTGGTGCTCGTTCATCTTGCCGTGGGCGACGGCGACGCGGGCGTCGGGCACCAGCTCGCGCAGGTGAGCGGCGACGCGGTCGATGTCCTCGACCCGGTTGTGGATGTAGAAGACCTGCCCCTCGCGCAGCAGCTCCCGCCGGATCGCGGCGGCGATCTGGCGGTCCTCGTCGGCGCCGACGTAGGTCAGCACCGGATGACGCTCCTCGGGCGGGGTCGCGAGGATGGACATCTCCCGGATGCCGGTCACGGCCATCTCGAGGGTGCGCGGGATGGGGGTCGCCGACATGGACAGCACGTCCACGTTCGTCCGCAGCGCCTTGAGCGTCTCCTTGTGCTCGACGCCGAAGCGCTGCTCCTCGTCGATGATCAGCAGCCCCAGGTCCTTGAAGCGCACGTTGCCGGTGAGCAGGCGATGGGTGCCGATCACGATGTCGACGCTGCCCTCGCGCAGCCCCTCGACCGTCGCCTCGGAGTCGGCGGCGGACTGGAAGCGGCTGAGCCCCTTCACGGTCACGGGGAAGCCCGTGTACCGCTCGGAGAAGGTGTCGAGATGCTGCTGGGCCAGCAGCGTCGTCGGGGCGAGCACGGCGACCTGCTTGCCGTCCTGGACGGCTTTGAAGGCGGCGCGCACCGCGATCTCCGTCTTCCCGTAGCCGACGTCGCCGAGGATCAGACGGTCCATCGGGACCGGTTTCTCCATGTCCTTCTTGACGTCCTCGATGGTGGCGAGCTGGTCCGGGGTCTCGACGAACTCGAAGGAGTCCTCGAGCTCCCGCTGCCAGGGGGTGTCGGGGCCGAAGGCGTGGCCGGGCGCGGACTGCCGGGCGGAGTACAGGCGCACCAGCTCATCGGCGATCTCGCGGATCGCCTTGCGGGCCTTGGACTTGGTCTTCGCCCAGTCGGCGCCGCCCATGCGGTTGACGGACGGCTCCTCGCCGCCGACGTACTTGGTGACCTGGTCGAGCTGGTCGGAGGGGACGTAGAGCCGGTCGCCGGGCTGGCCCTTCTTCGAGGCCGCGTACTCGATCACGAGGTACTCGCGGGTGGTGCGCTTCGCGCCGGTGCCGACGGTGCGGCTGGTCATCTCGACGAAGCGGCCCACGCCGTGGTGGGCGTGGACGACGTGGTCGCCGGGCCGCAGCTGGAGCGGGTCGACGACGTTGCGGCGGCGGGAGGGCATCCTCCGCTCCTCGCCGCGGCGCGCCCCGGACTTGCCGGTGAGGTCGCGCTCGGAGGCGAGGACCAGCTTCAGGTCCTCGGCGACGAGACCCTCGGCGAAGGGGCCGACGGTGACGACGGCCTCTCCCGGGGATACGGGCCGCTCGAGCCGCTCGGCGAAGACGGCCGCCATGCCCTCGCCGCGGAGGTTCTCGGCCGCGTGGCGGGCCCCGCCCGTGCCTGCCATGGTCGCGACGACGGACCAGCCGTCGGCGCGACGGCGCTCGAGGTCCTTCGCGGCGTCGGCGGGCTTGCCGGAGTAGCCGGGGTGGGTGGACGTGCTCGAGGTGGTCAGGTCGAGGTCGGCGTCGAGGCCGAAGGCGGCCAGCGTGAACCAGGCGCGGCCGCCCTCGCGGGCGTGGCCCTTCGCCTCGGACAGGGGCACGAAGCTCGCCGCCCCCACGTCGATCGGGAGTCCGCCGCCGGCGGCGGCGCTGGACCAGGCGGCGGCGAGGAACTCGTCGGTCGTGGCGACGAGCTCCTCGGAGCGGGCGCGGGCCTTCTCCGGGTCGACGACGAGGAAGCGGGCGCCGGCGGGGAGCACGTCGGCGACCTGCTCCATGCCGTCCACGAGGACGGGGCTGAGGGACTCCATGCCGTCGGCGGCGATGCCGTCGGCGATGCGCAGCAGCAGGTCGCGCACACCGGGCAGCTCCTCGGCGCGAGCGCGGGCGCGCTCGCGCACCGAAGGGGTCAGCAGGATCTCGCGGCAGGGCGGGGCGTCGAGCCCGTGCGGGACGGGATCGAGCGAGCGCTGGTCGGCGACGGCGAAGTACCGCACGTCATCGATCTCGTCCCCGAAGAGGTCCACGCGCACGGGATGCGGCTCGGTGGGCGGGAAGACGTCCAGGATCCCGCCGCGCACCGCGAACTCGCCGCGCTTCTCGACCATGTCCACGCGCACGTAGGCGGCGTCGACGAGCTCCTGCTCCAGGTCCTCGAGGGGGTGCTCCTCCCCCACCAGGGCCCGCACGGGACGGAGGTCGCCGAGGCCGGTCGCGATCGGCTGGAGCAGGGAGCGCACGGGCATCAGCAGCACGTGCACCGGGTCCTCGGTCTCCGGATGGGCGATGCGGCGCAGGGTCTTCAGGCGCTTCGCGACGGTGTCGGCGCGCGGGGAGAGCCGCTCATGGGGCAGGGTCTCCCAGGCGGGCAGCTCGGCGACGTGCGCGGTGCCGACGAGGGAGCTCAGCGCCGCCCGGAGGTCCTCGGCGGCGCGGGTGGTGGAGGTGACCACGACCAGCGGCGACTCGGCGCTCGCGCGTCGCGCGAGATCGGCGACGACGAAGGGGAACAGCGCGGTCGCGGCGACGATGTCCCCGCCCGGGCCACGGTCCTCGTCCGCGCCGACGGACTCGACGAGCTCGCGGATCGCGGTGAGGTCGGCGCCCTCGGCGAGGCGCGCGAGCAGCGGGGCGAGCGGCGGAGCGGACCGCTCGGCGTTCACGGCATCGGGGCCTGCACCGGCGGCCCGGTCGGTGCGTGCGGCGTCGGTCGGTGCGGTCATCGGTCCTCCCGGGAGTGGAAGCGCTGCTGAGCGGCGGTGAGGCCCTCGAGGACGAGGGCCTCGACGGCGTCGGCGGCGTCCGAGATCAGCAGCTCGAGCGTGCGGCGCTCGGTGGAGGTGAAGGGGGCGAGCACGTGGTCGGCGGTGTCGCGGCTGCCCGGGGGCCGGCCCACCCCGACGCGGACGCGCAGGTAGTCCTTGGTGCCCAGCGCCTTGGAGATGTCACGCAGGCCGTTGTGGCCGCCCTCGCCGCCGCCGCGCTTCAGTCGCACCGCGTCGAAGGGGATGTCGACCTCGTCGTGGACGACGACGACCTGCTCGGGGTCGATGCCGTAGTAGGCGGCCAGCGCCTTCACCGGACCGCCGGAGACGTTCATGTAGGTGGTGGTCTTCGCGAGGATCACCCGCTCGCCGGCGCCGGGGGCGCCGAGACGGCCCTCCAGCACGACGGCCTGCGCCCGCTTGGCGGCGGCGAAGCGCCCGCCGGCGGCGTCGGCGATGTGGTCCAGGACCATCTGGCCGATGTTGTGCCTGGTCGCGGCGTACTTCGGGCCGGGGTTGCCCAGGCCCACCACCAGGTACGGCCCGGGGCGGCGCTCGCTCACGGTCATGATGCTCCTCGTTCTCACCGGTGCGCGGCGGCGCACGACCCCGGACACCGTACCGGGGCGCCGCGCGATGCGCGACGCCCCGGCAGGCGGTGTGTGAGCAACGGAGCGGGCCGGGGAGCCGACGGGCGTCCTGCCCGCGCTCCTCGGCCCGGAGGGGTCACTCCTCCTCGGAGCCCTCGGAGGACTCGGCGTCCTCGCCCTCGGCGGACTCGCCCTCAGCGCCCTCGACGTCCTCGTCCTCACCCGGGGTCTCGAGGTCGGCCTCGTCCACGCGCGGCACCATCACGGAGACCACGAGGATCTCGGCGTCGGTGAGGAGCTCGGCGTCGCCCGGCAGGACGACGTCGCCGGCGAAGAGCTGGTAGCCCTCCTCCTGGCCCTCGACGTCGATCTCGATCTGCTCGGGGACCTTCAGCGCGTCGACCGAGAGGGTCAGCGACTGCAGGTCGACCATCGCGACCGCGGGGGACACGGCCTCGCCGGTCAGGACGACGGGGATGTCGACCTCGACCTTCTCGCCCTTCCTGACGATGATCAGGTCGAGGTGGTTCAGCGTGCGCTTGAGCGGGTGGCGCTGGATGTCCTTGATCAGGGCGAGGTGGGAGGTGCCGTCGGCGAGCTGCAGCTCGATGAGGGCGTTGGGGTTGCGGGCCGCGAGCGCGGTCTCGTGACCGGGCAGCGACAGGTGCAGGGGGTCCTCGCCGTGGCCGTACAGGACGGCGGGGACGCGGCTCTCGGCGCGCAGACGGCGGGCAGCGCCCTTGCCGAAGTCCTCGCGCAGTTCGACGTTCAGCTTCTCAGCCATGGTGGTGCTCCTCGTGGATGCGGGGCTCGACGATGAGCGACGCCACGGGGCACAGGGAGGGCACTCCTCCCGGAGATCCGCACCGCGTCGATCACGGAGGGGCAGGACCCCTCCCTCGCCGAAGTGACGCGCAGACATTACCACGCAGGCCTCCGCACGTCGCCCGATGGAGGCTCGGAGGTGAGCGGCGCCGCATGGCGCAGTGCCTCCCGCCCTCTCACTCCTCCCCTCGCCCTACCCCCTCGCCCAACGCCCCGGGACCAACGTCCCTGCAGGTCAGGAGCAGAAATCAGTGGCCTTGGTCCCCGCATGGACCCGTCGATCGGGCCTACCGTTGTTCTTGTCAGACTGACACCCCGAGATCCGATCATCGACCGGGTCGACACCGAAAGGCACCTCCCGTGAGCGCCACCGCCGCCACCCCCGCCGCTGCGACTCCCGCCCGCCCCGCCGCCTCCGAGGTCACCGCCACGCGGAAGGCCGGCTGGGGCTACACGCTCCTGGGCGTGACGCGCCTGATGGTCGGCTTCACCTTCCTGTGGGCCTTCCTGGACAAGACCTTCGGCCTCGGCTTCGCGACCCCGCCCGAGGGCGCCTGGCTGAACGGCGGCTCCCCCACCGCCGGCTTCCTCGGCGGCTCGATCGAAGGCGGCAACCCCTTCGCGGACGTGTGGAGCGTCTTCCTCTCGATCAACCCGCTCACGGACGTGCTGTTCATGCTCGGCCTGCTCGGCGTGGGCCTGGCGTTCATGCTCGGCATCGGCACCCGCGTCGCCGCCGTCTCGGCCGCCGCGATGTACACGCTCATGTACCTCGCCGCGTTCCCGATGTCGACCAACCCGCTCTACGACACCCACCTGCTGCTCGCGGTCGCCGTCCTCGCGATGGCGGGCCTGGCCGCCGGTGACCACGTCGGCCTCGGGAAGCAGTGGAGCCGGCTCGTCAAGGGCAACCGGTTCCTGATCTGAGCCCCGCTCGGCGCCACTGACCGCACGACGGAGCGGCCCCGTCCCCACCTGGGGGACGGGGCCGCTCCCGCGTCGGGAGCCCGCTGCCGGGCACCGCGCCGAGAGGAGCCTCCGGGCCAGAACGAGCTTCCGGGCCGGGAGGAGCCGTCGGCTCACACCTCGCCGTCGAAGAGGCTCGTCACCGAGCCGTCGTCGAACACGGCGCGGATCGCCCGCGCCAGCAGCGGCGCGATGGAGAGCTGGGTGAGGCGGTCGAACTGCTTCTCCGGCGGGACCGGGAGGGTGTTGGTGCACACGACCTCGCGCACCTGGGAGTTCTTCAGCCGCTCAGTCGCAGGGTCCGAGAGGATCGGGTGGGTGGTGGCGATGACGACGGAGGCGGCGCCGTTGGCGATCAGCGCGTCGGAGGCCTGGACGATGGTGCCGGCGGTGTCGATCATGTCGTCGACGAGGATGCAGGTCTTGCCCGTGACGTCGCCGATCACGCGCTTGGCGACGGCCTGGTTGGGGCGCGTCGTGTCGCGGGTCTTGTGGATGAAGGCGAGGTTCACGCCGCCGAGCCGCTTGGACCACTGCTCCGCGACGCGGATCCGGCCGGCGTCCGGGGAGACCACGGCGATGTCCTCCTCGCCGTACTTCCTCTGCACGTAGTCGGCGAGGATCGGCAGAGCCATCAGGTGGTCCAGCGGCCGGTTGAAGTAGCCCTGCACCTGCGGGGCGTGGAGGTCCACGGAGATCATGCGGTCCACGCCGGCGGTCTCGTAGAGGTCCGCCATGAGGCGGGCGGAGATCGGCTCGCGGCCGCGGTGCTTCTTGTCCTGGCGGGCGTAGGGGAAGCTCGGCGCGATGGCGGTGATGCGCTTGGCGGAGGCGCGCTTGAGCGCGTCGATCATGATGAGGTGCTCCATCACCCAGGTGTTGATGGGAGCGGGGTGGGACTGGAGCACGAAGACGTCGGTGCCGCGCACGGACTCGCCGTAGCGCACGTAGATCTCCCCGTTGGCGAAGTCCCAGGCGTCCATGGGGAGGACCTCGACGCCGAGCTCCTCGGCGACCTCCTGGGCGAGCACCGGGTGGGCCCGTCCTGAGGCGAGGACCAGTCGCTTCTCCCCGGTGGTGACGATTCCGCTCATCGCTGCTCGTGCTCCTTGTGCTCCTCGGCGGCAGTTCCTGCGGGCGTCTGTGCCGCGGACCCCTGCTCGGCGTCGAGGGCGGCCCGGGCCGCGCTCTCGGCCGGGGTCCCCGCACGGCGTCGCAGGGTCCATCCTTCCATGTTCCGCTGCGAGACAGCGTTCACGCCCAGCGCTCCGGCGGGGACGTCCTTGCGCACGGTGGTGCCGGCGCCGGTCGCGGCGCCGTCGCCGATCGTGACCGGGGCGACGAGCACGTTGTCCGAGCCCACGCGCACGTGGCGGCCGACCGTGGTGCGGTGCTTGTTCACCCCGTCGTAGTTCGCCACGATCGTGCCGGCGCCGATGTTGGTGCCCTCGCCGATCACGGCGTCGCCGACGTAGCTGAGGTGGGGCACCTTCGCGCCCTCGCCGATCACCGCGTTCTTCGTCTCGACGAAGCCGCCGATCTTGCCCTTCGCGCCGAGGTCCGTGCCGGCGCGCAGGTAGGAGAAGGGGCCGACGGTCGCGCCCTCGCCGATCACGGCCAGCAGCGCATGGGAGCGGACCACCTCGGCGCCGGCGCCCACCTCGGTGTCGCGCAGGGTGGTGTCCGGGCCGATCACGGCCTCGGCGCCGATGTCGCTGGCGCCGTGCAGCTGGACGCCGGGGAGGATCGTCGCGTCCTGGCCGATGGTGACGTCGGCGTCGATCCAGGTGGTGGCGGGGTCGACGATCGTGACGCCGGCGCGCATGTGGCGCTCGAGGATGCGGCGGTTCATCTCGGCGCCGAGCTGGGCGAGCTGGACGCGGTCGTTGACGCCCTCGACCATCATCACGTCCTCGGTCACCACGGCCCGCACGGAGCGCCCGTCGGCCCGCGCGATCGAGAGGACGTCGGTGAGGTACATCTCGCCCTGGGCGTTGTCGGTCGTGGTGCGGCCGAGCGCGTCGCGCAGCACGGCGAGGTCGAAGGCGTAGATGCCGGAGTTGATCTCGTCGATCGCGCGCTGCTCATCGGTCGCGTCCTTGTGCTCGACGATGCCGAGCACCTCGGAGCCGTCCTCGCTGCGGAGGATCCGGCCGTAGCCGGCGGGGTCGGGGACGCGGGCGCTGAGCACGGTGACGGCGGCGCCCTCGGCCTCGTGGGCGGCGACCAGCTCGCGCAGCGTCGCGGGGTCCAGCAGCGGCACGTCGCCGTAGGTCACCAGCACGGTGCCCTCGCCCGCGGCGACCTGCTCGAGGCCGCACTGGACGGCGCGGCCGGTGCCGGGGATCTCGTCCTGGTCGGCGACCCGCACCTCGGAGGCGTGCTCGGCGAGGTGCTCGGCGACGCGCTCGCGCTCGTGGCGCAGCACGACGACGAGCTCGCCGGGGCCGGTGCCCTCGGCGGCGGTCAGCGCGTGCACGAGGAGCGAGCGACCGCCGATCTCGTGGAGCACCTTGGGGGTGCGGGACTTCATGCGGGTCCCGGCGCCGGCGGCCAGGACGATGACGGCGACGGGTGCGGTGGTCTCGGCAGTGGCCACGTCGGCAGCTCCTAGAGATCGAGGGTGGGATCGACGGGTGTCGGCCGCGCCGCCCGGAGGACGGTGAGCGTTCCGCCATCAGGACTCGAACCTGAAACTTCAGAACCAAAATCTGAGGTGTTGCCGATTACACCATGGCGGAGCGCGCCCGTCGCGGAGCGCCTGCGAGCAGGCGCGGGGCACCGCCGGACGGGGCCGACGGGCGCACGGACGCGGGGCGATCCTACCGCCCGGGCGACCTCGACCAGCGCCCGTCGACGCGCCCGGGGGCTCCGCTGACCCGCCGGTCATCGTACGGTCGCCGTGTGGGAGACTCGCCGCATGGCGGAGAACGGGGCCCCTCGCGGTCGGTCGACCCGGATGACGGGCAAGGAGCGGCGGGAGCAGCTCGTGCTCGTCGGCCGTCGGGTGTTCGCCGAGAAGGGCTTCGACATGACCGCGGTCGAGGAGATCGCCTCGCGCGCGAAGGTCTCCAAGCCGATCGTCTACGAGCACTTCGGCGGCAAGGAGGGCCTGTACGCGGTGGTGGTGGACCGCGAGGTCTCCACCCTGCTCACCGCGCTCGAGGAGCCCCTCTCCGATCAGCGCGCCCATCCGCGGATGCTGATGGAGCGCGCGGCGCTGGCCTTCCTCGCTTACATCGACGAGAACGAGGACGGCTTCCGGATCCTCGTGCGCGACTCCCCCGTCAGCCATTCCGTGGGGACCTTCTCCTCCCTGCTCACGGACGTCTCGCGCCGCGTCGAGGTGATCCTGGCAAGGCAGCTGCGGCTGCACTCGTACCCGATCAAGGACGCCGCGCTGTACGCGCAGATGCTGGTGGGCATGGTCGCCTACACAGGCCAGTGGTGGCTCGAGACCCGCAAGCCCTCGAAGGAGGTCGTCGCCGCGCGGATGGTGAACCTCTCCTGGTTCGGGCTGAGCTCGCTGGAGAAGAAGCCCGAGCTGCGCGGGGAGACGAAGGGCTGAGAGTCTCGGTCGGAGCGGCACGTCGCCCGCGGCGTCGCCCGCGTCACCCGTGGCGACCGCGGCCCGGACCGAGAACCTAGACTCGCCCCATGCCCACCACGCCTGCGGACGACGCCGCGCCGCCCCATGACGAGGTCGACCGCGTCCTCGCGGGCTGGGAGCTGGCGCGCGAGGACCTCGACGTCTCGCCGCTGGCGGTCCTCTCCCGCGTCTCGCGCCTGACCCGCTATCTCGAGATCGCCCGGCGCGAGGCCTTCTCCGAGGCGGGGCTCGAGGGCTGGGAGTTCGACATGCTCTCCGCCCTGCGCCGCAGCGGCGAGGACGCCCTCTCCCCCGGCGCGCTCATGCACGAGACCCTCGTGACCAGCGGCACCATGACCACCCGCATCGACAAGCTGGTCACCCGCGGCCTGGTCTCGAAGAACCGCAGCCCGCACGACGGCCGCGCGGTCGAGGTGCGCCTGCGTCCCGACGGCGTGGCCCGTGTCGACGCCGCGATGGAGCGCCTGCTCGAGGCGGAGCGGGAGCTGCTCGGCCCGCTCGCCGCGGCCGAGCAGGCGGAGCTCGCGGGCATGCTCCGCACACTGCTGCTCACCTTCGAGTCCGACGACCCCCTCGGAGGCTGAAGCCGGCGCACGGCGCCCGGTGAGCGTCCGCTCCCGCGCCGCCCGGCACCCTCCGACCCCGCTCCCCGTCCCCAGGAGGACCCCACCCGCATGGCTCATCTGCTCGGCACCCAGTCCCTCCACGTCGCACTGCCCGATCGCGTGCTGCTCGACGACGTCACCGTCGGCATCGACGAGGGCGACCGCATCGGAGTCGTCGGCCGCAACGGCGACGGCAAGTCGACGCTGCTGCGCCTGCTCGCCCGCGCGCAAGAGCCCGACGAGGGACGGGTGACGGTGCGGGGCGGGGTGCGCGTCGGCGTCCTGACCCAGCAGGACGAGGCGACGGTCGGGGCGAGCGTCCGCGACCGCGTGGTGGGCGACCGGCCCGAGTACGAATGGGCCTCCGACGCGCGGATCCGCGACGTTCTCGCGGGTCTGCTCGGCGGCATCGCTCTCGACGCACCGCTCACGGACCTCTCGGGCGGGCAGCTGCGCCGCGTGCATCTGGCGGAGCTGCTGGTCGGCGACTGGGACGTGCTGCTGCTGGACGAGCCGACGAACCATCTCGACGTCGAGGGCATCGCCTGGCTCGCCGAGCACCTGCGGCGGCGCTGGAGCGCGAAGGACGGCGGGCTCGTGGTCATCACCCACGACCGCTGGTTCCTCGACGCGGTGTGCACCCGGATGTGGGAGGTGCACGACGGGATCGTCGAGCCCTTCGAGGGCGGGTACGCCGCCTACGTCCTCCAGCGGGTCGAGCGCGACCGGCAGGCCGCCGCGATCGAGTCGAAGCGGCAGAACCTGATGCGCAAGGAGCTCTCGTGGCTGCGTCGCGGCGCGCCGGCGCGGACCTCGAAGCCGAAGTTCCGCATCGACGCGGCGAACGAGCTCATCGCCGGCGAGCCGCCCGTGCGCGACACGGTCGCGCTGACCCAGCTGGCGACCACGCGGCTGGGCCGCGACGTGATCGACGTGCTCGACGTCGACGCCGGCTACGGCGACACGACCGTGCTGGAGGACGTGACCCTGCACATCGGCCCGGCGGACCGGATCGGGATCCTCGGCCCGAACGGGGCCGGGAAGTCGACTCTGCTCGCGCTGATCACCGGGGACCTCGAGCCGCTCGCCGGGCGGGTCAAGCGCGGCAAGACGGTGACGGTGCGGCAGGTGTCCCAACGGCTCGAGGGGCTGCAGGAGCATCTGGAGTCCCGGGTCAGCGATGTCGTGGGGAGATACCGCACCACGTTCACGGCCGGCAAGGACGAGGTCTCCCCCGGTCAGCTGCTCGAGCGTCTGGGCTTCACCGCGGCGCATCAGAAGGTGCAGGTCAAGGCGCTCTCGGGTGGTCAGCAACGTCGACTCGACCTGCTGCTGACGCTGCTCGAGGAGCCGAACGTGCTGGTGTTGGACGAGCCGACCAACGACATGGACACGGACATGCTCGCGGCGATGGAGGACCTGCTGGACACCTGGCCCGGGCCGCTGCTCGTGGTCTCGCACGACCGCTACCTGCTCGAGCGCATCACGGACACGCAGTACGCGGTGCTGGACGGCACGGTGCGCCACGTGCCGGGCGGTGTGGAGCAGTACCTGGAGCTGCGCGCGGCGAGCGAGAAGGCCGCGGCGGCGGGTTCCGCGGCGACGGGCGGGGCGTCCGGCGCGGGCTCCTCCGGCGCTGCCGCCTCCGGGTCCGGGGCGGGGGGCGCAGGGACCTCCGGGTCCGGGGGCAGCTCCGCGGGTGCTCCTGCCCTCTCCGGCGCCGAGGCGCATGCGGCGCAGAAGGAGCTCGGCGCGATCGAGCGGCGGATGCAGAAGCTCGAGAAGCAGACGGAGTCCCTGCACGCGAAGCTCGCCGGGCACGACCAGTCGGACTACCAGGGGCTGCAGGAGATCACCGCGCAGCTGCACGAGGTCGAGCGGGAGAACGAGGAGCTCGAGGAGCGCTGGCTGGAGCTGTCCGAGCAGCTCGGCTGAGCGTCGACGCCCGGCTGAGGACGGCCGGCGCACGGCGCTCGGGATCCTCGATTCCCGGATCTGCTCATCTCCTCCCGACTATCTCCCGCGACTGCCGCGTCGCACGATCCAGTCACCCGGGTAGCCCGGGAGACGGTGGATCCGGTGTGGATCCGGGATATCCGTGAGCCGCAGGCGCAGATCCGTGAGCGCGCGCTGCAGGGTCATCAGCTCGCCGGGCTCGTCGTGCCCCAGCGGCAGTCTCTCGCGCCCACTGTTCCCAGGGGTGATCGCGTCGCATCGGCGGTCCGCGTGCTCGCCGGTCGTGCGGTGCTCCGCCATCCGTTCCCTCGCCGCATGCTCTGCCGTCGCGGGGCTTCTCTGAACATCGGTGCCGGATGCGCGGCTCGCGGATGCGCATCGTCGTCGGTAGGTGCCGAGCGGATCGAGGTTGATCGCCCCGCGGGTCGCGCTGCGGCCGTGACGGGTGGTCCAGCGGACGGTGCGGCGCACGCCGTCCTCGTCGCGGACCACGCGTGCGGTCTCCCCGGCGAGCTCCTTCTGGTTGCATGCGGCGCAGAGGCCGTTCCCGTTGTCGAGGGACGTCGCCCCGCCCTGCGACCAGGGGGTGATGTGGTCGATCTGCCGTATCGGAGCGTCACAGTGGGGTCCGCGGCAGGTCTGGTGGGCGAGGGTGAGGAACCTGGTCAGCGCTGCGGGAAACGCCCGCGACCGTGATTCCACCGCGACCAGGTCGCCGTGGTCGAGGTCGGCGTAGAGCTGACGGATCGTGAGGGCGAGGTCGGTGTCCTCCTCGGCCTGGGCCGCGCGGAGCATCTCCTCGCGCACATGGTCGTAGGGCATGGACCCGAATCCTTCGACCAGGGCGGCATCGGCGTGCGCGGGGGCGAGGAGGGACCGGTCGGTGATGACGATCCCGACGTCGAGCGTCGTGGGGTCGATGCCGTCGCCGCGACCGATCAGCGCGTCGGCGAAGAGGTCGGCCATGATCTGCTGGTGGCCGCGCCGGTCGCCCTGGGCGCGGGCACTCTCGGCCGCGACGTCGAGTCCCTTGCGGATCCGAGCGCCGTCGATGCCGGGGACGAGGGCGGTGATCCGCGCCATCCCGTGGTCGGTGCGCCGCACCGTCACGTGCCGCTCCCGCTTCGCGGCCTGGTGGCGCGCGGCGGCACCAGCAGGGTCGAGGGAGTGGAGGATCCTCGACGCCTCGTCGCCCCATTGCTGAGGCCCGCACCCTTCGAGCTCGGCGAGCCGGGAGGTGAGGATCGCATCGACCTGTCGACGCTGCTCCGGGGTCGCCGGGCCCAGGACCGAGCCGACCTTGTGGGCGGACTGCGGGAGCATGCGCGCGGAGGAGAGCGCCGAGATCATCCCGGGCATGCTGCCGACGAGCCGGCGGGAGGTCGCCAGCGTGCGCCCTGCGACCGCGCGGGAGGACTTCAGCGCCCGCGACGCTTCGGCGCGGGCCACCAGCGCGGCCTGCCTGGGGCTCTCCTCCCGTCGGACGCAGTCCGCCTTCACCGCGTCCTCGAGGTGCACCGCTGTCCGCGCGCGCAGCGACTCGAGCGCTCCTTCCAGGCCGACGATGGTCTCGAGGAGCGCTATCGTCCCGTCGATGTCCAGCGAGTCCAGGGGCGCGGAGCCCCGCGCACCGAGCTCGGCGAGGACCTCGCGGGCGGCGAGGAGGTCGAGCTCGCCGATGGTCAGCTGCTCGGCGTCGACCTGGATCGGGCGGTCCGCACGAGGAGGGAGCTCGCCGGCCGGATCCCCGGACGGGCGGAAGTGCTCCCCGGACGGGCGACCATGTTCCCCGGACGGGCGGCCGTGACCGCCGGAGGCGCTGGCGGCACCTTCGGGGATCTCGCGCTCGTTCGAGGATTCCTTCGACATGCCTCAACTTTCGCACGGCCATTCGAGGAAGAGAAGACCCACAATGCAGCTACCGACCAGGAACTTCGCTGTGTGGACAACCCGGACGTGGGGAGGACAGGTCGGCGGTCGCAGCAGGCAGCAGCACCAGCACCCGCCCGCCGAACTGCAGAGACACACCCATCTCAGGCCCTCGACTGCGCGTCTGGATCCGAGGGGGAATGTCAAGCGGCGTCGATTCCTGTGGATAACTCGGCTGCCGTCCACGATCTTCCGCACCGAATTGCGGACAGCGCACTGTGGAAAACCAATACGTGGGGAGGAACCCTCGACACGACGCGGTGGATGACTCCGCTTCGTGGAGGAACCGTCCAAGCCGCACCGGGACGGGGCCGCGCCCGGAGGGGCGGGCCGCAGCCCCGCTCAGCTCTCCTCGAGCACGCTCGCGCCGGGCGCCGAGCCCCGCGCGATCAGGCAGGACTCCACCAGCCCGCCCTCCGTCAGGCCTGCCGCGATGGTGCGCGCGGCAGCCTCGTCCTCGACCAGCGCGGCGACCGTCGGCCCGGAGCCGCTGACGATCGCCCCGATCGCGCCGAGCCGCTCGGCGGCCTCGACGACCTCCTCGAGCCGGGGATGCAGGGCGAACGCCGCGGCCTGGAGGTCGTTGTGGAGGGTGTCGGCGAGCAGCTCGAGGTTGCCGCCGCTGAGCGCCTGGAGCTGTCGCTCGTCGATCTCGGGTCGCTCCGGCGGCACCCGGCCACCCGCGAGAACGAGCTCGTCGAAGCGCCGGAAGACCTCCGGGGTGGAGAGGTGCCCGCCGGGGACGGCGAGCAGCCAGGTCCACTCGCCGTGGGTGAGCACCGTGGTGAGGTCCGCACCATTGCCGCGGCCGAGCGCGGTGTGGCCGAGCATCGAGAAAGGCACGTCGGCGCCGAGCCGTGCCCCGAGCGTGCGCAGCGCCTCGGCGCCGAGACCCAGCCCCCACAGCCGGTCCAGCGCCACGAGCACCGCCGCCGCATCGGCCGAGCCGCCCGCCATGCCGCCGGCGACGGGGACCTGCTTGCGGACGTGGAGCGCCGCCGCGTCCCGCACGCCGCACTCGGTGCGCAGCAGCTCGGCGGCGCGCAGGGCGAGGTTGGTGCCGTCCAGCGGCACCTCCCCGGGCACCTCGGAGGTGATCTCGAGGCTCATCTCGTCGGCGCGGGTCGCCGTGACGGTCTCGTAGAGGTCGACCGCCTGGAACACCGTCGCGAGCGCGTGGTAGCCGCGGCCGTCCACGCCGCCGACGTGCAGGGACAGGTTGATCTTGCCGGGGGCGCGCACGACCACCCGTTCGAGGGCGCCGCTCACCCCTCGGCTCCCGTCGCGTCGTCCTCGGGCGCGGAGCGCCCCGTCCCCTCGCCCGCCTCGGCGTCGCCCTCGGCCTGCTCGGCAGCGGCGTGCGCGATGGAGCGGAACTGCTCGATCTCGAGGGTCTCTCCTCGAGCCGACGGGTCGATCCCGGCGGCGCGGAGGATCTCCTCGGCGCGTGCCGCGGCGCCCGCCCAGCCGGCGAGCGCGGCGCGCAGGGTCTTGCGGCGCTGGGCGAAGGCCGCATCGATCACGGCGAAGACCTGCTCCCGCTCCGCCGCGGTGCCGAGCGGCTCCTCGTGGCGGACCAGCTGCACCAGGGCGGAGTCGACGTTGGGGACGGGCCAGAAGATCTGGCGTGAGATCCGTCCGGCCTGGACGGCGCGGCCGTACCAGGCGGCCTTCACGCTCGGACCGCCGTAGGTGCGGGAGCCGGGTCCGGCGGTGAGACGGTCGACGACCTCGGACTGGACCATGACCAGCGCCGAGCGGAGCGAGTCGAAGCGCTCCAGCATGGTCAGCAGGATGGGGGTGGCGACGTTGTAGGGCAGGTTCGCGACCAGCATCGTCGGCTCCCCCGCGCGGGGCAGTGCGGGCAGCTCGGTGACCTGGAGAGCGTCGGCGTGGACGAGGCGGAAGCGCTCCTCCTCGACGCCGCGGGCGCGCAGGGTGAGAGGGAGCAGCTCGGCGAGCCCGCGGTCGAGCTCGACGGCGACGACGTCCGCCTGCGCCTCGAGCAGGCCGAGCGTGAGGGACCCCAGACCCGGCCCGACCTCGAGCACGGCCTGGCCGGGCTCGACGCCGGCGCGTCCGACGATGGTGCGCACCGTGTTGAGGTCCATCACGAAGTTCTGGCCGCGCTGCTTCGAGGGGCGGATCCCTGCGGCCTCGGCGAGCTCGCGGATGTCGCGGTGGGTCAGCAGCAGGCCGGCGCCGTCCTGCTCGCCCCCGCGCCCCTGCTCCCCCGTGCTCATGCCGCGGCCGCCTCGGGCCAGCCGTACACGTCCTGGGTGGTGACCCGCACCGCGCGGCAGGCCTCCTCGAGGGAGGCACCGGTGGTCTCCGCGATCGTCGCCATGGTCAGCGGGATCAGGTACGAGGAGTTCGGCCGGCCGCGATAGGGCACGGGGGTGAGGAAGGGCGCGTCGGTCTCGACCATGACCTGTCCGAGGCCCACCTCGGCGAGCGCGGCGCGGAGGTCGGTCGCGTTCTTGAAGGTGACGGTGCCGGCGAAGGAGAGGTACCAGCCGCGGTCCGCGCACTCGCGCGCGAACTCCGCGTCGCCGGAGAAGCAGTGGAAGACGGTCCGCTCGGGGGCGCCGTCGGCCTCGAGGATCTCGAGCACGTCGCGGTGCGCGTCGCGGTCGTGGATCTGGAGCGGGAGGTCGAGCTCCTTGGCGAGCGCGATGTGGGCGCGGAAGGAGGAGATCTGCGCCTCGCGGGCCTGCTCGTCCTTGCGGGAGGTGCGGAACCAGTCCAGGCCCGTCTCCCCGACCACGACCATTCCGGGCCCGCGCAGCAGCTCCGAGACCTCGGCGATCGCGGCGTCGAGGCCGACGATCCCGCGCCCTTCGTGGTCGTGGCCGCGGGCGTGCAGCGCCGCCTCGTTGGGGTGCACGGCGACGCCGCCGCGCAGGGTCGGCGGGCAGTCCGGGGCGGCCAGCAGCGCCGCGGTCCAGCGCACCGCCTCGAGGTCGGAGCCGATCGTGATCTGCGCGTCGATGCCGGCGGCGGCGGCGCGGTCCACGTGGTCCTGGACGCTGAGCTGCGTGTCGCCGTCGGCGAAGTCGAGGTGGCAGTGGTTGTCGATCACCGGGGACGGCAGCGGCTCGGGCGCGGGCGGCCAGGAGCGGTCGCGCTTCTTCCCGCGCGGATCGATGTCCTCGCGGTCGCGCACCGGCGGGAGCGCGGAGGCGGGGGTGTTCTCGTGCGGTGACGGCATGCGACCATCGTAGGAGGGTCGCCGCACTGCTCCGCACCGTGTCCTCGGGAGCGCCCCCGCGGCCTGAGTGGCCGACGGCCATCGCTCTGCCGCGCAGTGCCGCAGAGGCGCCCGACTGGCCGTGTCCTGCACCGCCGGTGTGCTACCTCACGGAGCGCGAGGGCGCGGAATCGATGCGGATGTGGCAGGATGGGTCGTCGTTGCGCGCCCTTTCGTGCACCCGAGCGCCCCGATCGTCGTGTCCCCGGACACTGCAGCGGGTTCGGGTCGCTGCTCGGGACGGACGCCAACGCCGTTCATCCTCCGGACCGTCCAAGGAGCGTCCCATGGCAGTGCCCAAGTTCAAGATGTCCCGTGCGCGCACGCACTCCCGCCGCTCGCAGTGGAAGGCGAACAACGCCGACCTCGTGCAGGTGACGGTCCGCGGCCGCACCGCCAACGTCCCGCGCCGCCTCGCGAAGGCCTACCAGCGCGGCCTCCTCCAGATCGAGGACTGATCTCGCGCGGGCACGGCCCGCACGCAGGACCTTCGAGAACGCCCCCGGCACCTGGCGCCGGGGGCGTTCTCGCATGCGGGGCCCGCACGCCACGGGGCGCTCACACCCCCGGCGCCCCATCGCCGGCGTCCTCACCGCCGACGGGCGGCGAGCGCGAGGTCGTACAGCTCGCTCGCGCCGACGCCCTCGTGGGCCCGGGCGATCTCCTTCGCCGCGTCCTTGAGCCGCTCCCCCGCCGCCGCCCGCTCGAGCACCTCGTCGACGAGGTCCTCGGCGGAGGCGAGGACCGGCTCGGCCCCGGCGATGACGATCACGATCTCGCCGAGGACCTCGGTGCCCTCCGCCCAACGGACCACCTCGGCGAGGGTGCCGCGCAGGATCTCCTCGTGCGTCTTGGTCAGCTCGCGGGCCACGGCCGCGCGTCGGCCCTCGCCGAAGGCCTCCGCCATCGCGGCGAGGGTCGCGGCGGTGCGCCGCGGCGATTCGAAGAAGACCATGGTGCGTCGCTCGTCCGCGAGCGGCTCGAGGGCGCTCGCGCGCCGACCACCGCGCCGGGGCGGGAAGCCCTCGAAGGTGAAGCGGTCCGGGGCGATCCCCGAGGCGGCGAGCGCGGTGAGCACGGCCGACGGGCCGGGGATCACCGTGACAGGCAGGCTCTCCTCCACGGCAGCGCGCACGGCCTCGAAGCCGGGATCGGAGACCACCGGCATCCCGGCGTCGGTGACCACGAGGACCCGCTGCCCGGCACGGACCGCCTCGAGCAGCGTCGCGGTCCGCTCGGCCTCGTTGTGCTCGTGGTAGGAGAGGATCCTCGCGCTCGTGGAGACCTCGAGGTCGCTCATCAGCCGGTGCAGGCGCCGGGTGTCCTCGGCGGCGATGAGGTCCGCGGAGCCGAGCGCCCGCAGCAGGCGCACCGAGGCGTCCAGGGGGTTCCCGATCGGGGTGGCGGCGAGGGTGAGGACTCCGGGCTCGAGCATCCCGCCATGCTAGTGCCGTCGGTGCCGGTCCCCACGACGCCGTAGGGCTCCGCGTGCTGTCCGTGACGCGGCCTGCCGATCACCTAGCATGACCGGGTGCGCACCGAGCTGTCCGAGGAGGAGTCCGCGGCGGGGGCCCGTCGTCGTGCGGCCGTCGAGGACGAGCCGGGCGCGCTGCTGGCCTCCTATCGTCGGCGTCTGCGCGCCGTCGATCTGCCGGTCTCCCGCCTCGCGTGGGCCGGGGCGATGGCCGTGTTCGGCCTCGCTCTCGTGCTGCGGCTGTGGGGGCTGGGCTCCATCGGGGAGCTGATCTTCGACGAGACCTACTACGTCAAGGACGGCTACACGCTCACGCAGACCGGCGTGGAGATGGACTGGCCCGAGGAGCCCGACGCGGCCTTCGAGGCCGGGGACGTCGACTCCTACGAGGAGACCGGCTCGTACGTGGTCCATCCGCCGCTCGGGAAGTGGCTGATCGGCGCGGGCATGACGCTGCTGGGGGCGGACAGCCCCTGGGGCTGGCGGATCTCCTCCGCCGTGCTCGGCTCCCTCGCGGTGCTGATGCTGACCTTCATCGCGCGGCGGCTGTTCCGCTCCACCACCGCGGGCCTCATCGCGGGGCTCCTGTTCGCCGTGGACGGGATGGCGCTGGTCCATGCGCGCACGAGCCTGCTGGACCCCTTCCTGATGGTCTTCGTGCTCGCCGCCTTCGGCGCGCTGCTCATCGACCGCGACCGGTTCCGGGAGCATCTCGCGCTGGCCGCCGCCCGGATGCAGCTGGCCTCCGAGGCGCCGCCGCCGCTCGGGGCCTCGGGCGGGCTGCGGCCCTGGCGGATCCTGGCCGGGGCGCTGCTCGGTGCGGGCTGCGCGGTGAAGTGGTCGGGGCTGTACTTCGTGGCGGTCTTCGGGATCATGACCGTGCTGTGGGACTGGTGGGCGCGCCGCACGATCGCCCAGCCCCGCTGGTTCCTCGTCGGGCTGGTGAAGGACGCGATCCCCGCGTTCTTCGCGGTGGTCGGCACGGCGCTGCTGACCTACCTCGTCTCCTGGGCCGGCTGGTTCGCCTCCTCGGTCGGGTACAACCGCCATCTCGCGGCCGACGAGGGCGTCGCCACCGGGTTCGGTCCGCTCGATGCGCTGATCTCGCTGTGGCTGTACCACCGTCAGGCCTACGACTTCCACGTCGGCCTCGACTCCGAGCACCCCTATCAGGCGCACCCGGCGGGCTGGCTGCTGCAGCTGCGGCCGACGAACTTCTACTACCGCTCCTACGACTACGGGGAGAACGGCTGCGAGGTCGCCCGCTGCGGCGCGCACATCCTCGACGTCGGCAATCCGCTGATCTGGTGGCTGGGAGCGCTGGCGATCCTCGTCGCCGTGGTGCTCGGGATCGTGCATCGCGACGGGCGGGCGTGGGCGTCGCTGTCGGGGGTCGTCGCCGGCTACCTGCCGTGGCTGCTGTACACCGACCGCACCATCTTCACCTTCTACGCGATCGCCTTCGAGCCGTGGCTGATCCTGTGCCTGACCTACATGCTCAGCCTCGTGATCGGTCCGCCCGGCGCGGAGCGGGAGCGGCGCCTGGCCGGCGGGCTGTTCGTCGGCTCGCTGCTGGTGCTCATCGTGATGGTCTCGGCGTTCTTCTGGCCGGTGTGGACCGGGCAGGTGATCGACGTGGAGCAGTGGCAGTACCGGATGTGGCTGCCGTCCTGGACCTGACGGACCGCGGGCGCGCCGGCGTCCCGTGCGGCAACCCCGCAGTCCGGTGCATCACGGCCCCTGACCGCCGCTACGATGACGCCATGGCCTCGGACTCCTCAGCGCTGCGAGATCTCGCCCACGACCTCGGCGTCAGCACCCGGTACTGGGGGTGGGACGGCACCGAGAAGGATGTCGCGGACTCCACCCTGCACGCGATCCTCGCCGCGCTCGGCTCCCCGGTCGCCTCCGACGGGGACATCGCCGCCGTCCGCGCCCGCCGCGAGCGCGCCCCGTGGGAGAGCACCCTCCCGCCCGTGACGGTGATGCGCGAGGACCGTTCCTCGAGCGTCCCCGTGCACGTCGACCACGGCACCCCCGTCACCGTGCACGTCCTGCTCGAGGAGGGCGGCCGGGTCGACCTCGTCCAGGGCGAGGACCACACCCCCGCCCATGATCTGGACGGCACGCTGCGCGGCCGCGCCCGCTTCCTGCTGCCGGAGGGGCTGCCGCTGGGCTGGCACCGGATGGTCGCCGAGACCGCCGCCGGTCCCGCCGAGGCGGACCTCGTGGTCACCCCGGCACGGCTCACCGTCCACGAGCAGTACGCGGCCCGGCGCGCCTTCGGCGTCCAGGCGCAGCTGTACTCGGTCCGCTCCGAGCGGTCCTGGGGCATCGGCGATCTCGCCGACATGCGCGACCTCGCCGCGATCACCGGAGCCCGCCACGGCGCGGACTTCCTGCTGGTGAACCCGCTGCACGCCTCCTACCCGACCCCGCCCGTGGAGCCCTCCCCCTATCTCCCGGTCACCCGGCGCTTCACCGCCCCGCTGTACCTGCGGATCGAGGACGTGCCCGAGCACCGCTCCCTCACCGAGGTCGCCCGTCAGAAGGTCGAGCTGCTGCGCGGCACGGTCGCGGACCGCAACACGCGCGGGGACCGGCTCGAGCGCGACGCCGTGCTGGAGGCGAAGCTCGAGGCGCTCGAGGAGCTGTTCGCGGTGCCGCTGACGGCGGGCCGGGCCGCGCTGCTGGACGCCTACCGGGCACGGGAGGGGCAGGGGCTCGAGGACTTCGCCCTGTGGTCGGCGATCGCGGAGTCGGTGCGCGGCACGGCCGACGAGGAACTGCTGCAGCACCTCGACGAGGCGACCCTCGAGCGGGCCCGGACGGAGCTCGCCGACCGGATCGAGTTCCACGTCCGAGTGCAGTGGTGGCTGGATGAGCAGATGGCCGCCGCCCAGGCCGCTTCGCGCGAGGCGGGGATGCGAATCGGGATCATGCACGACCTCGCCGTCGGCGTGGAGCAGGTCGGCGCGGACTCCTGGGCGCTGCAGGGCGTGCTCGCGCGCGGCGCGACCGTCGGCGCCCCCGCCGACCAGTACAACCAGCAGGGCCAGAACTGGTCGCAGCCGCCCTGGCACCCGGAGCGTCTGCGCGAGGCGTCCTACCGGCCGTGGCGGGACATGCTGCGCACCCTGATGCGGCATGCCGGCGCGCTGCGGATCGACCACGTGCTGGGCCTGTTCCGGCTGTGGTGGATCCCCGAGGGGCACCGGGCGGCCGACGGCGCCTACGTCTCCTACGACCACGAGGCGATGATCGGGATCCTCGCGCTGGAGGCGCAGCGCTCGGGCACCCTCGTCGTCGGCGAGGACCTGGGCACCTTCGAGCCGTGGGTGCGCGACTACCTGGTGGACCGCGGGATCATGGGCACCTCGATCCTGTGGTTCGAGTACGACGGCGAGGGGAAGCCGCTGCGCGCCGAGGACTACCGCACCCTGTGCATGGCCTCGGTGAACACCCATGACCTGCCACCGACGGCCGGCTATCTCGCCGGCGACCACGTCACCCTCCGCCACGAGCTCGGGCTGCTGGAGCGGCCGCTGGACGAGGAGCTCGCGGCCGACGCCGCCGGGCGCGAGGAGGTGCTGGACGTGCTGCGTGCCGAGGGGCTGTTGGCCCCGGGCCCGGCAGGCGACGTCGAGGAGACGGTGATCGCACTGCACCGGCACCTGGCCCGCACCCCGTCGATGCTGCTCGGGGTCTCGCTCGTGGACTGCGTGGGCGAGCGGCGGATCCAGAACCAGCCGGGCACCGACGAGGAGTACCCCAACTGGCGGATCCCGCTCGCGGACCCGGCCGGCCGGGTCGTCGGCCTCGACGAGATCGCGACCGATCCCCGCACCGCACGGCTGCTCGCCGCGGTGCGGGAGGGGATCGGCGGGCGCTGAGCCCGCTCTCCCCCGCCCGCCGGGACGCTCGACGACGCAGCCCCGCCTCCCGTGATCGTGGGAGGCGGGGCTGCGTCGTCGGCGGGGCAGACTCAGGAGGCGGTGACGGTGCCCCACTCCTCGCGCGCCTCGAGGAAGGCGCGGGCCGCGGCCTGGGCGCCCTCGAGGCTGTGGTGGGCGCCCCAGCCGCACTGGACCTCGTTCGCGGCGGGGACCTCGTCGGCCGCGAGCAGGTCGCGCAGGGTCGCCTCGAGGATCGGGGCGAAGCCGTCTGCGTCGTGGTCCCCCACCAGCAGCACGTAGAACCCGGTGCGGCAGCCCATCGGGGAGACGTCCAGGACGTCCCCGGAGTGGTTGCGCATGTGCTCGGCCATCATGTGCTCGAGGGAGTGGACCGTCTCGGACTCGAGATGGGCGAGGTTCGGCTGGGTGAAGCGGACGTCGAACTTGGTGAGCACGCCGCCGCCGGGCAGCTCCTTGCGGTCGGCGATGCGCAGGTAGGGCGCGGCGACGGTGCGGTGGTCGAGGTTGAAGCTCTCGACGTTCATACGGGGCTGATCGGTCATGGTTCTCCTCTGGTCGGGGGCGGGCGGAGGGGTCAGGGGCCGATGCGGCGGATGCGAGGTCGGCGCAGTCGGCGGGTGCGGGGGCGCGACGCGGGCGCTCTGCGCGGCTCGGTCAGCGGCTCGAGCGGGAGGTGCGGCCGCGGACGACGCCGACGAACTCCTGACGGATCTCGTCGTCGGCCGCGCGCGGCCAGGCGAGCGCGATGCGTGTCGGTTCGCCGTCCCGCAGAGGGAGGGCGACGGCGTCCTTGCGACGGTGGAGGCGGGCGAGGGAGAGCGGGACCCGGGTGAAGCCGACGCCGCTCGCGGCCACGGCGATCCGCGAGGCGGCATCGTCGAGGTGCTCCTGCCGGATCTCGGTCTGCCCCTCGAGGTCGGCCTCGACGATGTCGTCCTGCAGGCTCAGCACGTCCTCGTCGCCGACGACCACGCAGGCGCGCTCCTCCCACAGCGCCACTCGGTGCAGCTGCTCGCCCGACTCCTCCGGCAGCGGGAGCCGCACGAAGCACATGTCGACCTCGCCGCCGATCAGCGCCTCCGTCTGGCGGGACAGCGGGACGGGGACGAGCTCGAGCCAGGCGTCGCGGCGGCCGGACTTCCAGCGGCGCAGGAAGCGGTCGGGCTCGACGCCGGGCACGAAGCCGACGCGCAGGGTGGTGTGGTGCATGGGACCAGACTAGGGCCAGTGCCGGTCCGAGGTCGTCCCGGGGCTCGTCGGTCGCTCGGCGCGGGCGAGGACGCGCAGCAGGTCCGGGGTGAAGCGCTCGGCGCGGACGAGGTTCATCATGTGGTTGCCGTAGGGCAGCAGCTCGAGCCGGCCCTGCGGGGCGGCGGCGGTGAACGAGCGCTCGTGCAGGCGCAGCTGCTCGAAGCGGCCGTGGAGGAAGGTCACCGGCGCGGGGATGCGGGACAGCTCGCCGCGCAGGTCCAAGGAGGCGACGGCGGCGAAGGCGGGGGCGACCACGTCGATGTCGGCCCGTCCGCCGCGCAGATAGGCGCGGGCCCCGTCCCGGCCCAGCAGACAGGTGAAGGGGAAGGCCTCGGAGCCCCTCCGCATCGCGGGAAGCAGGTCGGTGGCGGTGATCAGGCGGGCGTAGAGCCGGGCGGTGAGCGGGGTGGGCTGCACCGCGGCGCCGCAGGCGACGAGTGAGCCCAGCACGGGCGATGCGCCGGCCCTGTCGGTGCCGGCGTCGGCCCGGTCCGCTGCGT
The DNA here is from genome assembly GCF_025669985.1 of Brachybacterium atlanticum. Lineage (NCBI taxonomy): Bacteria > Bacillati > Actinomycetota > Actinomycetes > Micrococcales > Dermabacteraceae > Brachybacterium > Brachybacterium atlanticum. Next base: position 26,893 of record NZ_JAKJJW010000021.1, read on the forward strand.
TGAGCCGCGCCGCGGAGCGGATCGCGAGCATCCCGCCGAGCGAGCTGCCGACGAGGTGGACGGGCAGAGCGGTCGCCTCGTGCGCGGAGCGCGCCGCGCCCTCGATGACGGCCTGCGCCGCCTCGAGGGTGAAGGGCTCGCCGCGGCGAGCGCCATGTCCGGGCAGGTCCGGGGCGATGACGTGGTGCCCGGCGGCGCGGAGCGCGGGCACCTGCGGGTCCCACTGGCTGTGCGAGGTGCGAGTGCCGTGCACGAGCACGACGGGCCAGGGGCGCGCGTGCCCGGCAGGGCCGGAACCGACGAGAACCGCGGGGTCGCTCACGCCGGCACCGTTGCCGCCGCGCAGCGGTGCAGCACCTTCGCGAAGCGCTTGGGGCGGGAGAGGTTCGCGATGTGCCCGGCGTCCTGGAGGATCACGAGCTCGCCGTCGCGGGCGGCCTCGACGAAGAGCGCCTCGTGGCGGCGGAAGGGGTCGTGCTCGCCGTTGACGAAGGTGATCGGCACGTCGATCGCGGCGACGTCGGCGAGCAGGTCGAGGGCGCCGATCGTGCGCACCACGGTGCGGATCACTCCGTGGGCTCGGCCGCCGCCGTAGTACCGCTTCGCGGCCTTGCGGGTGTGTCGCCGGGCGAAGGAGCGGGCGACGCGGGCGTCGGAGTCGCCGGGCAGCCAGTCCTTCATCGTCATCCACAGCCCGTACATCAGCGCCATCGCGGGTCCGGGCACGATCGTGCAGTCCGCGGCGACGACGCCCGCGAGCCGGCCCGGGTTCGTGCCGGCGAAGTGGAGGGTGAGATAGCCGCCGAGCGAGAGGCCGACGAGCAGCGGCGGCTGCTGGCAGCGGGAGACGGCCTCGTCGATCGTGGCGAGCGCGGACTTCAGGGTGAAGGGCTCGCCGCGGCGGGCGCCGTGGCCGGGCAGGTCCGGGGCGATCACCTCGTAGCCGCGGTCGCGCAGACGGCGCACCTGGCCCTTCCACATGGTGCGCGAGGAGCGCACGGCATGGATCAGCACGATGCTCCGAGTCACGGCGTCCCCTCCCCGGCCCTCTGCGGCCCGTCCCGCACGGAGCGTACCGGAGCTCTCGGAGCGGGACTAGCCTGGGACGATGCCGAGCTACCGCCTCCACCTGCCGATCGGTGCGCTGCACGCCGGCGCCGCCCCCGCAGACGTGCTCGAGCAGGCCGCGCTCGCGCTCGGCTCCCTCCACGCCGTGGAGCGGAAGGACGTCGAGGCGCCGCTCGTCGCGGGCCGGCGCGTCGGCCGAGTGGTGCTGCGCTTCGGCGTGGATCCGAGCTCCCGGGTTGAGGAGGACGAGTCGGCACGGCGGGCTCTCGCGGCGGTGGCCCGGCACCTCGAGGAGACGATGTGCGAGGTCGCTCCGGCGAGCGCCGTGGTGCTGAGCCGCGGTGCAGGCGGACGTTTCCGTCCGATCCCGCCGTCCCGCCCCGGGGCCTGACGACGCGTCCCGGGCCTGGGACGAGCCCTGGTCGTGTGGTGGGATGAGCACGGTGCGCGGTCCGTGCGTGCTGCCGTCGTCCCAGGGGGAGGACGATGATCCAGCCCATCACCGCACCCGTCGGCCGCCCGCTCCCCACCGCGGTCACCGGCACCAACGGCAGGACCACCGTCGCGACCGCGACCCTGCAGCTGCTGCGCGCGGCGGGGCTGCGCGCGGCCGGCTGCGACTCGACCGGGATCGACGACGTGCACGGTGCGGGCCGCGCCTGGTGATGGTCGGTCCCGGCGGGGAGGTGGCGCTCGAGGAGGCCGAGGAGGTCGCCGCGGCCGACGGGGCGATGCGGCTCGAGGGGGTGCTGCGCGCGGGCTCGCAGCGTCTCCCGGTGCTGGTGCCGACGGTGCACGCGGTGGCGGTGACGAACCTGCTGCTCGCGGCGAGCGCGGTGACCGCCCCCGGTGCGAGGCCCGGGACGGTGGCCGAGGCGCTGGCCGGGGTGGCTCCTCCCAGGGCCGGCTCGAGGTGATCGGGCGCCGCGGCGGCGTCACCGCGATGGTCGACACCGCCCGCCGAGGTGCGGGAGGGCTGCCCGGGCTCGATCGAGGTGCCGCGCCGGGCCGATGCGATCCGCGCCGCCTGGGAGATGGCGCGCAGCGGTGACGTGGTGCTGGTGGCCGGCAAAGGGGACGAGACGGAGCAGCTGGTGGGGGCGCGGCGCGTGCCGCACGACGACCGGGCCGTGCTGCGAGGGCTGCTGGCGCGGGGCTGAGGGGCCGGACATGACGGTGCGGCGCCCGCTTCTCGCGGACGCCGCATTATCCCGCTCGCGAGCACGAAGAACCCCGCCGGTCCGGAGACCAGCGGGGTGATTTTGTGGACCTCCGTAGCAGCTTCTCAAACCCCCGGAAGCCGCTCGGATCGCTGATTTCCCGCGTTCTACGGGGTTCGCGGGCTCGTCGGCCGCGCACTCGGGGTGCTCAGATCGCCGATGAGCGCGGTCCGGTGCGTGAGAATTCGCGTCAGTCTCAAACCCGTTTGAGCGTCTCCAATCGAGCCGAGCTGATCGCCGGGTACGCCGATGGTGTGCCCGTGCGGGAGCTGGCGACGCGGTTCAACGTGCACCGCGGCACCGTGCGGGAGATAGCCCGGCAGGCGGGCCTGGCAGCGCGCCGACCGGAGTTGCCGGACGCGACCCGACAGGACGCCGCCCAGCTCTACGCGGGTGGGCTGACGCTCGCTCAGGTCGCCGCACGACTCGCAGTCAGCACCGAGGCCGTGCGCTCGGCGGTGATCGCAAGCGGTGGAACGATCCGTGCTGGCGGTCGTCGCCGGGTCGGTGCCTGAGTTCTCACACTTCACCGGACACCTATCGCGTCCACCGCGGCGCGCTCTTCGGCATCGTCTGCTTCGGAACGCAAGCTGGCGCGCTCACGACGGGCGGTGACGGTCTCGCGGACATGGGCGCGGATCAGGAGCACAGCGCTGACCGGCCCGATCCAGAGCATCTTGAGCATGTTCCAGATCGCCCACAGCACTACAAGGTGGAGCCATCCGGGGCCACCCTGCTCGACAAGTTCGACGCAGACGTTCGCGATCAGCAGGTACGGGATCGCGAGCAGCATCGCGGGGATACCCCACTTCAAGCCGCGTCGGCGGGTGCGGATCGCATCCAGCAGGATGTTGGTGGGCATATAGCGCCGCAGGAAGTAGCGGGTGTGGACGCTGACGGTCCAGATCAGACGGATCATGGTCTTGTTCCTCTCCATCGCACAGTGCATCTGGTGAGGCAGTGCGTTGGAGAGTGACCCGGGGGTCTGCCGCGAGCGGCGCGCTACAGAGGAGAAATCCACCTCAACGCCGAGTATACGCCCGGGCCGGACAGGACGGAAGGGACCGGCGAACTCGCGCCGAGCGCGGGTCGATCGCCGGTAGCGGGATCGCGGTTAGCGGTAGGAGCTGGCTGTGTTGGCCCACTTGGCGCGAGCGCGTTCCATGACCTTGCGGGCGCCGCTGTGGTTCATCCTCCAGCGGGCGACTGCGAGGCTGACGTCGTAGGCATCTGCTGCCTCCTCGTCGGTGGCGTTCGCTCGGGCGAGCCGGAATGCTCCGTCGTTGGGGATCAGCATCTCCCCTGAGAGCCAGTCGGCTTCGGCTTCTTGGTCGCCGCCGAGCCCGCACTTCCTCTCGTCGGAAAGAGAGACGCCGAACTTGTGCTCCAGGACGACGTGGGCGAGTTCGTGGCACATGGTGGTGCGACGACGGGTCAGTGGCTGAGCGTCGTTCTCCAGGATGACCACGCCGCTCCCGTTCGGGATCAGCGCCCCGGACAGTGCGCTTCCGTCCGCTCGCAGGAAGTGGTCACGCGCGCCACCATCGAGGTCGCTGAGTTGGACGACGGGGATGCCGTACTCAGAAGCGAAGGTGTAGGGGTCGAAAGGCGCGTGGGCGTCGAGACCGATCTCGGCTCGTAGCTCCAGTGCGAGGCTCTTCGCCTCGGTCTTGAATCCTCGACGCACGAGTCATCCCTGTGCCCGTGCACGTTCGATGGTCGCGCCGATGACCTGTTGCAGGTACTTGACGTCGGTCTCGCTGAGGTCCTTCCGGGCGCGCAGGAGCGGCGCGAGCTGCGCCATGAGGTCGGGTTCACGGTCGTCGTTGGCGTCACGTTCTCCCTCGTGCTCGAAGAAGTCCTCGGCCGGGAGTCGGAGCCAGGCGATGATCGTGGCGAAACCGTCGGTGTCCGGCTTGAGGCCGTTGCCGAGCCGAGACAGCAACGAGGGGCTCACGCCGATCTCGCCGGCGAGTGCCCGCCAGGAGATTTGCCGCTCCTGACGCGCGGCGTCGAGGGCGGAGTGGAGCGCGGCCGTGTTGATCGTGGTCTTGGCCATGCACCCAGTGTGTCACATCTGCGACACCTCGTCGCCTCCGAAACGGAGTGTGTTAGAATTGAAACGTAGCATCGAGTGTGGAACGCAAAGGAGGTGAGGAGCATGGCAGGCAAGCGAGGGCGTAGCGCGGTCACCGGGCGGTTCGTGAAGCAGTCCACGGTGAAGCGTCACCCGAAGACCACGACCAACGAGAGCAACGGCAGGCGAGGCAAGAAGAAGTAGGCAGCGAGCCTGCCCTGCCCCGCGCAGCAATGTCGGTGGCAGTAACTACGGTGATCGAACAGACGGACCAATCAGGAGAACGATTATGAGTGTGACTGACGCCTTCAAGACCTTTCAGGACGTCGTGAATGCCGACATCACACACGTCCGCGAAGCACGCACTCGCCGCGATCTCTTCAAGGGCGCCTTCGGCACCGAGGACGATGTGAAGGAAGTCATTGCGTCCGGATCGCTCGCGCGAGGGACACACAAGGACCCGATCCATGACGTCGATGTGATCGTCGTCTTTGATCAGGATGAGCATCCTGAGTGGGGCTCGCCGGGAAGCTCCGCCGCGGACGCTCTCGATCACACCCGCGAGCGCGTCAACACGCTGCTCGGGGCAACGAACGGCACATACGACCAGGCGGTCCGCCTGGCCCGGTGGCGCAACCATGCCGTCAAGTGCTTCCTGGATGACCCTGATGATCCTCACGCGTTCACGGTCGACGCCATGCCCGCGCTTCGCCGCGATGGGCGACTCCTCATTCCTGAAGCACTCTCAGAAGATTGGGTCGCTTGCGACCCCGAGTTCCTAATCGCCGAGGTCGCGGATCGACACGCGCAGTGGAACAAGTTCGCCGGCACTGTTCGGATGCTCAAGTGGTGGGCCGCCGAGCAAGACACCAAGATCAAGTCTCTCGTCATGGAGGTCCTCGCACTCGACTTCCTGCCTACGGACGTCAACCAGGCGGCTGCGATCAAGCAGTTCTTCGTAAGCGCCTGCTACCACATCGAGGGCGGGAACGACGTCGCCGATCCCGCTGGACTCTGCGGACCGATTCAGCCTGACATCGACTACGACGCGTTCGCCGACGCCCTGCGGTCCGCGCGAGACAACGCCATCAAGGCGTTCCAGGCACAGGCGAACAATGACGCTGCGGCTGCGATCAATCACTGGGGTGAGGTCTTTGGGGACGACTTCCCGAAGCCTCCTGCCTCCACTGGCAATCCGGCGCCCGCGGTCGTGCCCGCGGCGCCCCGTCCGGTGAAGGACACTCCGCAGGGATGACTCGCGCAAAAGGTCCAGATCGCGGTGTGGGCACCACGGCGCTCAACCCCGTCCTCTGGACTGAGCGCGAACCTGTGCGACTGGCGCGCGATCAGAATGAGGTCCAGGCGTTCGCGCCATTGCTCGAATACCAGAGCCCCGCAGACGACGGCTTGCCGCACGGCGGATGGATCGGCGTCCTCCCCCGCTGGCCGTTCGAGCGGCCACAGCCCGATGCTCTCGATGAGCTGCTCGGGGACCAAGAACTGCGAGTGCTCGTCATCTACTCCGCAGCGCACCCGATGGTTCCGCCGACCATCTACTCCCTCGATCCGGAGCCGTCGATCTGGGAACAGACACAGTCCGCATGGCACGTTGCCCCAGGAGGATCGCTCTGTCTGCTCCAGAGCGATGGCGGCTGGCAGCCCGAGGCCAGCCTCACCGAGCTTCTGGCGAAGGCATCGGGGTGGCGGATCGAGTACGCCCTCATGAAGGCGGGAGTCATCAATGAGATGTCGGTCAATGGCATCGTCTCTGACCCCTCGCACGACCACCTGATTGACCGAGCGATTCAGCGAGCAGCTCCAACACCGGACCCGACCGAGGCGGGAGACACAGGTGTCTCCTCGTAACCCCTACATCGTGATGCCCAGAGACGCGGTCACCAAGATCGCAAGCTCCAACCTCTCGGGCGGAGCGCTGGTACTCCGCCGCGTTCCCGCGGACGATATGTACGTCGTCCAGGCCGTGGAAACCGGCAAAGACATCCGTCTTCCAGCCGACGTCCCACGCGAGTACGCCGCGCTTCGTTCAGGCGACCCCCACCATGCAGCTCAGTGGATCAGGGTGGCACCGAACGACGCCCATCTTCACCATCTCTTCTTGTCCAGGCGCCCCGATATCTCCATAGGCTTCAAGGATTTCAGGGAGCTGGTGCCGGGCGTTGCCGACCCCGGCAACAACCTTGGCGTGGTCGTCACTCACGACCCCGATCTTCCACCAGAACTGGTGGAGGCCGGTGCCTCGGAGTTTGCGGGCTGGGCCGTCCGGCGCGATGGTGTGGAACCGCTCGCTATCGAGATCGAGCCAGAAGTTGTTGGCCTGGCACAGTTGGCTGGCAAGTGGCCGATCGAGCAGCTCGCCGCCAACAGCATCATGGTCGTGGGCTGCGGCAGCATCGGTAGCGCCGCAGCAGAGGCGCTCGCAGGATACGGAGTCGGACGCGTGGAACTTGTCGACCCGGACCGATTCCTCTGGCACAACATGCTCCGCCACACTCTCGGAGCCGAAAGCGTCGGGCGATACAAGGTGACGGCCATGAAAGATCACCTGGCCCAGCACTGGCCGCAACAGACAGTGGTCGCCCACCGACGCGACCTGGTTGCCGAGGCCCACTACATCCGGCCCATCGTCGACCGCGTCGATCTGGTGCTGTGTGCCGCAGACGGTATTGCTCCCAGGCGTGTCGTCAGCCACCTCTCCAGACGCGCACAGAAGGCGGCGATCTTGGCGTGCGTGCTCGACAATGGCTCGATCGGAGAAGTCATCAGGCTGCGACCAACGCCCCGGTTCGGATGTCTCCTCTGTCTACGGCAGCAGCTTGCAGATCAGGGAGCGATGGACGCTGAGGCGGATCAGGAGTTGGATTACGGCACCGGGCGCGTCCATCAGCCTATGACGGCTGTGCCGCCCGATCTCCGATACGTCGGCACGTTCGCCGCGAAAGTAGCGATCGCGACACTGCTGGAATCGCTTCACGGCGACCACACCCAGCAGGTTCCCGGCGAACACGCCATCATCGGTCTTCGACCAACGGGTGACCTCGCAGCCCCGTTCGACCTCAGCCAAGCCGGCGATGTTCGGTGGTCGTCCATCCCCAGACCTCGCGCATCGTGTCCGACCTGCTCGCCAGGATGACAGCGCGGCGAGAGGTGACTCCGGTGACGATCACTGACGTCGCACTCAGCGCAATCGCGCGCGAGGCGTTGCGGTCCGTCGACGGACTCGAAACTGGCGGCATCTTGCTCGGGGACGACGCGACTGATGGGATCGTCATCCGACACGCCGGCGGACCTGGACCCAAAGCCACCCGCGGCGAACGCACCTTCATGCGCGACCTCGACCATGCCCGGCGTCTCGCGGACTCCGCCTGGTCGGAGGACCGTAGCCAGTGGATAGGCGAATGGCACACCCACCCGACCGGAGGACTCTCCCCGAGCGAGGTTGATCTCCACTCCTACATGCGCCATCTGCACGACCCCGAACTGGGGTTCGACAAGTTCGTCGCGATCATCGCTGGATTCGATTCATCGGCACGCGTGGTCGTTGCAACTTGGCTCGTAGAACGGGACCGCATCGTGGCAGTGGTACCCGAGAGGCTTCCTACGGCGCCTGCCGTAAACAGCCCGTACGCCAGTGATGCGGTGAGGCACGCCGCCTTCGTAGCTGATGAACACAAGGAGACGCCATGACATCCGATTCCGCCGCCCCTGACCCAGCAGACCCTGTCTTCATCTCGTACCGACAGAAGGACGGTACTGGTGTTGCTGGGGAGCTCGCCTGGCTCCTGCGGGCTGCCGGCATCCCTGTCTGGCGGGACCGAGACGATCTGCCGCCAGGCGACACCGAGGCCCGACTCAAGCAAGCGATAGCGGGCGGCATCTCCGGCGGCGTTCTTGTGACGACGCCGGACGTGGTGAACAGCAGAGTCGTGAAGACGCTGGAAGCACCTCAACTCCTTGAACTACACCGCGACCACGAAGTGTTTGCGCTCGGCATCGTCAACTCGGTGAAGACAGAGGACGGCGGAACAGATTACGACGCTCCTGACCGGCTCCTAGAGATTCGTCCCGGCACCTTGAGCGGTGTAGATCAGCGATCCGCCGAGCGCGATGGTCTGCTGGCATTGATCCGCGGTTTGGTCTGGCACCGGATCGCGTCTCTTCGCAAGCGAATCGAGGCAACCGACCCGACGTTCCGCCTGAGCCTCCAGACCAGGAACACGCCACAGGTCTATGACCGAACCGGTGACGAACTGGACATCCGGCTCAGGCCCTCCGATCACGAACGGCTTCCGAGCACCGAGGGGCTCCGAGATCTCAAGGACACCATTGGCCTCCTCCCCGATGCCGTGACCCGTTCCGGGGCACATCGCCTGCGTGTCGCTGGAGGGGCTCATCTCTCCGTGGCCTTCGCAATCGGGGCGGCTTTGCCTTCGTCTCGAATCGGGCACATGGACGTGATCGACCAACAGGGCGCCACCTGGGCGAGCGATGGCGAAGCGCGGTTCATCGAACAGCCGCAAGTACAGATCGCAGATCAAGGCGGCGACCCATCTGCCATCACGACCGGCCGCCCCTCCGTAGCCGTGTATGTCGATCTCCTGCCCCAACGCAGTGACACCGCCTTCACCCGCTATATCGAAGACCATAGGCCGTTTCTTGCGGCCTGGCGTCATCTCACAGGTGCGAGCGGCACGCTCCTCGACCCCGCTGATGCAGGCCTGATCGCTGCCGACGTCGCCGCGCACATCCGTGCCCTGTCGAACGACAACGCCAACGCCGAGGTGCACCTCCTGCTGCGGTGCCCGTTCCCACTTGCGCTTCTCATCGGGCGATTGACCAACACCCTGCGCGTAGTAGTCCATGAATGGGACGACTCCGACCCCATCGACGGTGAAGACTACCGCGCAAGGTACGTGCCCACGCTGCGTGTACGTACATCTGCAAGCTCCGGTGTCATCGAAGATGTGCTCCTCCCGGATGCGTCGTGACTGCGCCAACCGACCTTGCGGCCGCCCGTAACACCATGTTGAGCGTCACTCTCACGCGGAGGATTCGCTCAACGTTGAGACAACGGCGATCCGAAGGACACGGGCGTCTATGAGCTTCTCGCGCGATCCGAGCTTGTCCTACTCGGCATTCACTCAAGCGTGCCGCGCCTTCAAACCCAGCGAGCTGATCCCGGCGATCGCGCAAGCCTCGGCATCGCTCGGCGAACCGCCGTATCCAGATGCTGTGAAACATCGGATGCCGCCGTGGGGATTGGCTGCGGCCGCGCGAGATTCGCTTCTCTACGGCAATGAGTATCGCTCGAAGGTCGTCGATGAGGAGGCGCTGCGGAAGCTGATGCACAAGTTCCAGATCGCGATGGACATCGACGATGCCGATGTGGGGTCCGAGGACTTCCTCGTCAGACTGATGACTCGGGTCACGTACGAGCAGTTCCCCTACCAGGAGTCGATGTTCGAGGAACTTGCTCGCTCCCACGCCTGGATGGTCGAGGGCCTGCCCGATGTCGAGACCCGAGTGATCACAGAGGACTCGCTGGCGGCCATGCTCGACGGAGTTCCGTTCCGCGAGGCGATCGGCGCGACGTTCTTCCTCCAAGTGGGTGCCTTCCAGAACGGTGGAGCATATAAGCCTGGCTGGCTGGATCAGCCAAACTTCGCTGAGGTGCTGAAGCTCTATCCGCGGAGGAACATAGAGACGATCGCCTCTAGGCTCACCACGACACCCGCAGCCTTTCGGACTGCCTTCAACGACCACTCCGTCGGAACAGCCACAGCGGCCCGATTCGATTACAACCCGTTGATGGCGACGCCGTTCGTGGACATGGGCGACGGGGAGCCGGTTGCTCCAGCGACGCGTCTGATCATGCGGACGGTCACGCCGGGAGGCTTGTACTACGCCGGGATGGCCAAGCACGGCAAGGCTTTCGCGGATGATCTCGGAGGCCTGTTCGAGCACTACATTGGTCGACAACTCAGACTGATCGAGGACGCGGAGGTCGAACCCGAGATTGTCTTCGGCAAGGGTGGCGGTCACAAGAGCGTTGACTGGTTTGTGATCCTGCCCCATCTGGTCATCTTGGTTGAGGTCAAGTCTCGCCGCCTCGGCCCGGCAGCACGCGCCGGCGATGCGACGCTGATGAACTCGCTCAGCGAGACCCTGGGCGGCGCACGGAAGCAGTTGACCCGGACCGTCAGCCATCTTGCTGACAATCACCCGGCGTTCACGCACATCCCAACGGACCGCCCCATGTTGGGGTTGATCGTCACGGCGGAGCCGTTCTATACCGGGGCCGCATACCTTCTCGACCATGACGTTGCGGCCATCCCCGGCGGGAGGCTCCCAGATGTTCCTGTAACCGCGGCGAGCGCGCGTGAAGTCGAGTGGCTCGTGACGCACGGCAAAGACGTTGAGCCGCTGCTCCTCGCAGAGATGGCGAAGAGTGCAGGAGGTGTCGTCAGCCTGCGTGACATCGGTAAGAAGACTGATACCGAAAATCCGATTCTGTTGAACGCTTGGAATGCGTATCCCTGGCCGACCCGCAAAGGACGTGGCGATGGACAATCATCAGCGACGCCGACCGGCAATGGCTGACCCTCACAGTCAGACCAAGTCGATTGCAAGCTTCGGAAATGCCGAAATCGCGCCACGCTTACAACGAGCGCTCGACGTCCTCGCGTCCCGGTGAATGCTGCGGTACATCGCTCGCTTGGACGATGAAGCCACGTGCTCGATCGAGAGCAGTTCGTGCACGAGCGGCGTCGATGCTCTGCGCCGTGGACTGCGGCGGCGATCCCAGCGGTCGGTCATCCGTGACGCCGTATCTGTCGCGGTAGGCCGCGACAGTGCGCCCATAACGTCGCCACGCAGCGGCTTGGCGCTGACCGCGGGGTGGCTCGCCAAGATGCTGCACCCACGCTTCGCCGGTCTCACGTGCGGTGTCGAGCACGGCATCAGTGCGAGCTTCGATCATCTCGCGCCGCTCATCGAGTGCCTGCCGCATATCGCTTGCCATCGGGCCGTCCGCAGCCGGGATGAGTCCGGCGATCAGCCGCGGCGTCTTGCGAGCACGACCCGAGCCAGCCGGGCATGCTGTGGCGCGCGAAACGCGGTAGTGCAGCACAGAGGAGATGTCGTCGGCATCGGTGAACCCGCGGGCTGCCACGAGTCGCGGGAACAGAGTGTCGAGGTCGTGGTGGTTGGCCTCGGCACGGCGCAGCTCCGCGGTGAGCGCACCGAACGCCTCGGACTCGATCGCGGCGTCCGCCTGGTCGGCTGTCAAGCCCGAGGACTTGATCAAGGTGGCCCAGCGGTCTCGTTGGGCGGCGGCAGCAATCGTCTCGTACTCCGCGGCGAGCTGGGCGATCGACCCCCACTGCTCCTGTTCGGTAGTGATGGTCTCGTGCGCGGACAGCTCGGCTCCAACGTGTTGCAGGACGCCGTAGAGGACGGAGCGGGCCGTGGCGTCGGGGTTGTCGCCTGGGTGCGGGTGGGCGTGCTCGTTGGCCCGGTCGAGGATCACGTAGGCGTGGTTGGCGTGCTTGCCGCGGGTCATTGCGACGTAGAAGTTCTCCCGTGTGGTGGTCGGTTCCACCAGGACGTGTGCGGTGTCGACGGTGACGCCCTGCGCTCTGTGGGCGGTGATCGCATAACCCAGATCGACATGATCGGTCACATACGCGGCCGGGAGGACGATGGAGCCGCCGAACCGGCGGCCGGTCCTGCGGATCGTGATCGACCCGTCGTCGCGGACGCCGGTGATGGTCCAGGTGTCACCGTTGCGTACCCAGTCCTTCCCGGCTCGTAGGCGGCGGTCGTTGCGGCGGGTGACGACCGTGTCCCCCACCCCGGCAGTGGTGCCGTCATCCAACTCGACCTCCCGGCCCGGTTTCAGGCTGCCGTCGAGGATCAGGTCGGCACGTGCCCGCTGGTTGAGGGCGCTCACGTGGTCGCGGGTCTCGGCGACCAGCACCGACACCAACCCTCGCTGCCGGTCGGCGCGCCAGGCGATGTAGGCGGTGTCGCTCATCGCCTCGCCATCGCCCTCGTGGATGCGGTCGTGGTCGAGGTAGGTGTCGATCACCTGCGTACGACCGTGGCGCAGAGCGAGGGAGGCGGTCTTCTCCCAGGTGTTCACGAAGCGGTGCACGTCGACCAGCTCGGGCGCGTCGTCGTCGCGGTCGTTCACGAGGAGCCCGAACGCACCACCGGCGTCGACGGATTGGAGCTGGGCGAAGTCGCCCACGAGTAGCACCTTGGCACCGGCTCGTTCAGCCCGGTGCGTGATCCGATCCAACGACAGGGTGCCAGCGAGAGAGGCTTCATCGATGATGACGAGCTGACCGGCCTCGAAGTCGGTGCCGTACATGAGGTGGTTCTGCCACCACTTCGCCGTGTTCTCCGTCGCAATCCCCAAGTCCTCAGCGAGAACCTGCGCGGCCACCGCGGACAGCGCCAGCCCGACCACGGAGCCCTCGCCGTGCGCCTTCTCCCACGCACGCCGCAACGCCGACATAGCCGTCGTCTTCCCGGCCCCGGCCGGGCCCACCAGCACATCAAGGACACGGCCGGAGACCGCGATCTTCATGAGCGCGTCGGCCTGATCCTCGCCGAGCATCCGACCCTCCGCATCGGGACGAGCGGTGATCTTCTCGACCGTCGCCAGCGGCACGGTCGGCCCGGTCGTGGTGCGGGAGCGGTCGAGCAGTCGGTCTTCGGCGGCCAGGAGCAGCTCGGAGGAGAACACGGTCGAGTGCTTGGGCCTGAACACGCTGGTGCCGTCCACCCGCCGGAACGCGACGGGTGAGGTGGCGAGGTCGGGCGGCGTCAGCCGGAGCGAGGCTTGCTCGGCGGCGTCGGCAATCATCGCGACGACCGCTTCGCGGTCGTGCATGGTCGCGAAGCGCCAGCCCATCGTCTGCCGGGATGCCTCGGCCATGAGGTTCCAGCGCCGCCAGGTGGACCGTTTCTCGCCCACCACCTCGACCACGGTCTGGCCGAGTTCGCCGATGGCATCGAGCGGTACGTCGTCGGCGCGCAGCAGCATCGGCTTGTCGTTGTCGGTGATCGTGCGTGCCCAGTCGGTGGCGTCCTGGCCGAGTACCCCGGTGGCGCGGGTGCGCCACTCGGCCGTCAGGTCGGCCAGCGACCGCACCTGCTTCTCCGGGCGTGTGGCGAGGGTGGCTTGGGCGCGCAGCTTGATGATCGTGGCTGTGGAGGGTTGGCGGCCGTGCTTGGCGACGTACTCGGCGATGAGCCTGTTCTTCTCGGCGTCGATGTGCCGGGCACGGGTGGAGAACTCCTGGACCAGCTCTTCTGGCACCGTGCTGATCGCCCAGGCCGGGTTGCGGTCTCGGCCCATGTCGCGGGCTTCCCATTCGACGCCGAAGGTGCGGGTCATGTGGTCGGCGAACACCGCCTCGTGCAGCTCCGACAAGGCGACCACGGCGGCGTGCATCGGTCGCCCGTCCAGACTGCGCCATTTGCCGTCGAACGCGGTCTGGACCTTGTTGCTGATGACGACGTGGGTGTGCAGGTGGGGGTCGCCGGCGCGGGAGTCGAAGTGATCGAACGCCGTCGCCACCAACCCGGTGACATCGACCTGCGCAACGGCACCGTCGCCGGCGGTTGCGCCCGACCGGGTGGCTGCAACCTCACGCTCCATGAACGCAACCACCTCCGCAACCGCCGCATGATGCGCCTCACCGATCAGGGCTTGGGTCCCGGCGTCGGCGACCGCCCACAGTGCCGAGGCCGACTTCGGGATCGAGAAGGTGAAGTCGAACCCGGCCACCGCGCGACGCTTCCCACGCTCGGCCTCCTCAGCCTCAATTCGCGCGACCGCCTCACCTTTCGCGCCCGGACTCAGCGATGGGTCGAGATCGGCGATCCGGGCCTCGATCCGCTCCGGGACCGACTTGTAGGCGGGGAACGCGAGGCCGAGCGCGTCGCCGGTGATCGGATCACGACCCATCCCCATCACGAGCTGGAGCTGGGCCTCCGAAACCCGGTCCCCGACCGCGAGCTGGCCCTTGCCGAGTGAGGCGACGCCGGAGCCGAGCCACTGCCCGGGTGGGGTGCCCGCCTCCACGTAATACCTCGTCAACGGCGTCGAGAGAGTCCGATCGCCGTCTGCGGCCGCGACCGTACGCAGGAGGTACTTGTAGCCGTCTCCAGCGCTCATCACCCGCATCGAGACCGTCACGAGACCACCGCCTTTTCGGCAGTCAGGTGAGCAGCAGACGCCCGTGACCTCCGCCCCGGAAATGCCCGCTGGTGCGGCCGGCCGCGACATCCGGCATCCACTGCTTGGCTCCGTCAGTTCGACACGTCGACGCTGACATACATCTCCGGAATTCGGGTGCTGGGAGACTAGTGGGGTGAATCTCGACGAGTTGCTACAGGTGATGGATCGCGCCGCGGCAAACCTTGCCAAGCTCCAAGCGATCTGGGACCGCGCGGAGCCGATGATCCCGTCGAGCCCTCAGCGGGGTACGAATCGGGAGTATGAGGATCTGCGTCGGGCGTGGACGCCGCTGCTCGCGGGGCTGCCCCCGATCGACGGGTTCACAGTCACCGAGGAGCTGCCCGACATCGACGAGGCGGGGCAATCTTTCATCGATTACTTCGAGATCGGCGAGCCTGCTTTCGCTCTCATGAACGAGTTGGAGAAGCCGGGCCAACAGCTCGACGAGTACAGATTCAAACTTGCTCAAGCGCGTCGCCGGGCGATTCACGAGCGCCTCGACGATCTCGTGTCGACGATCAACGCGACCCTTGGTCAGATCACTGATTCCGTTGCGCGGGACTCGTCCGATCGCGTGGACGATCTCAGAACGAAGGCGGTGGAGGAGTCGATCAGCGAGATCGAGCGGTTGCTCGGCGACACCACTGACCGAAAGGGACGATGGGGCGATCTTCACCGGCATCTCCGTTTCAGTCAGGGGCACGATTGGCACGACATCGCCGAGATGGATTGGCCGTCTGTCCGGGCTGACATTGAGGCCGCGAGTCTCTCCGAATCCGACCCTTTGCCGGTGCCAGCGGTCGACCTCGGCGTAGCTGCTTCCGCGAAACCCGCAGGTGGTGCAAGCATCGGGCTCGATTGGGGTGCTCTTGATGACGACGGCTTCGAGCGACTGCTGTTTGACCTTTTACGCGGCTTTCCCAGTTACCAGAACGTCGAGTGGTTGATGAAGACGCGCGCGCCCGATCGGGGCCGCGATCTGTCCGCTGAACGCGTCATAAGGGACGACGGCGGGACGACGCGAACCGAGCGGGTCATCGTGCAGGCCAAGCACTGGACGTCCAAATCTGTCGCACCTGCCGACATCACGAATACCTTGGCGGCGCTGTCGCTCTGGGAGCCGCCGGTCGTTCGGACTTTGGTGATCGCGACGAGCGGTCGCTTCACCACCGACGCGGTGGCGATCGTCGAGAAGCACAACGTCGATGGGAAACTTCCGTTCATCGAGCTTTGGGCAGATAGCCGCCTCGAAACGCAGTTGTCGCAACGACCGGACTTGATCGCGAGCTACGGCCTCCGCTCGTAAGTCCGACGTGAGCGATTCGCGACACTCTACCTCGACCTGCAAGACGCGTGGCAACTCCGATGGCGGGCTGAGCGAGAGACGGATCGGCGGCGGCCTGATCGCCGGGAATGGGTGCGTCTCGTTGTGTCGTTCGGCGAGGCGTCAGCGGCGGTTGAGCAAGGTCGTGCACCTGGCGAGTGACCAGCCCGGCGAAGGGCTCCACGAGAAGTTCGGGTCCGGGGTCACCGAGCCGCCGGAGCCACCATGCGCGACCACACCCCTGCTGGCAGGCGCCGTCTGCGGGTCGGGTCCCTGTTCTCCGGATACGTGGTCTTGCCTGCCATATGAAGGTCTGCTTTGAGCGATCCTCGCGACCCTCTGGTCACCGCGTAGCGGATATCCTCAGGGCAGGAATACATCGCCGTTCTTCATGGCCTGCCCATCTCCGGAGTCCGCTGGACGAAACCTCGCCTGAGACTCGATCGTCCAGCGCACAGCAACTACTAGTGGACGTGGGCATGGCTCTCGATCTCGGCTCGCACTTGCACCATATCGAGGGCCCGTACCTGCGTGATCAGGTCGTCAAGCGCGGGCCTCGGGAGCGCCCCGGCCTGGAAGAACACCCTGATCGAGTCGCGGTAGACCGCGATTGTTGGTAGCGCGCGGATTCCGAGTGACTCAGACAACTGGTGCGCCGCCTCGGTGTCGACCTTGCCGAAGAGGATATCCGGGTGGTTCTCAGAGGCTGCCTCGTAGACTGGTGCAAACGCCTTGCACGCACCGCACCAGGTGGCCCAGAAGTCGAGGATCGCGATCCCATCCCGCTCGGTCACTTCGCGGAAGTTCTTGTCTGTCACATCAACCGTTGCCATCTTCCGTCCAATCGCTCGGCGACTCCTAAATGGACCCAAGGGTCCATCCATATGATGGTTGCTCGCTCCGAGCTGCGCAACCTGCATGACTCCCGCAGTAGCTATGGCTGGCTTCATGGGGCAAGCGGAGACAATACAGTACGTCCCCGCGCGTAGGGTCGTGAACGATTCTAGGACCTGAGAGTCCAGAAAATCTACCGACCCCGGACGAGGCTCAGGCTCACAGCAGCCGAGCGAGCCGCGGCACAGTCACACAGAGCCACTCTCCGTCGAGTACGCACGCACCTGTGCGATGGCCATGTCGAGGACCACCCGCATGGGACGGACGTCTCGGGCCGTCTTGGCGAGTAGATACCCTCCCTGCAGAGCAGCCAGCAGCCCGGTAGCCAACGCGTGCGCATCGGCGCTCGCGGTTAGCACGCCGCGCTTCTTCAACTCTTCAATCGCGTCGGTCAAGAGTTGGAGCCAGACGTCAAAATGAGCAGCAATGACCTTTCGTGTGTCTTCGTCATGATCAGCGATCTCATTCGCCAGCGCTCCGAGTGGGCACCCAAAGGCGCCGTTCCGGAGACCATTGCGCTCAACTAGCTCATCGCGCCAGAGTTCGAGTCCGCGCAGCGACTCGACCCTCGTAAGGCGACGACGTTGCTGCGACAGCAGAGCCTCCGCGCGTGCCTCAATGACTTCCTTCACCAGTGCGTCCTTCTCGGCGAAGTGCTGATAGAGCTGCGACTTCGACGTCCCACTCGACGCACGGACGTCCGCCAGAGTCGTCGAGGCAACGCCGCGCTCGTACATCAACTGATCGGCCGCCTCGATAATCCGTGCCTTCGTTGCGGCGCCGCGAGCCGTCAAGCGGCGCGGACGGGGGCCGCTGGCGCTGTCGGTCATGCCCCAAGGCTAATCGTCTCGGATTGGTCGGGCGCTCTCGCCGGCACTCAGATGCCAACGACCATCCATGTGGACCACCCTCGCGAGCAGTCGACGAGAGCCTCATGCCGTACGTCAAGGACCAGGGCTTCTCACGGTTGGGCCAGGCTGCCCAGGCGACTCCCGTCGCGGCCCGTCGGGAGTGGAGAGGTGGATCTCGACCCCAGATGCCCGGGCCCAACCGCAGAACCTTGCTACGTCGCCACGCTGGGCGAACGCCGCTCAGGCAGCACCCAGCCGTCGCGGGGGAAGTGGCAGGTGTAGCCGTTCGGATACTTCTCCAGGTAGTCCTGGTGCTCGGGCTCCGCCTCCCAGAACGGACCGACAGGCTCGATACTGGTGGCTGCCTTGCCCGGCCACAGACCCGACGCGTTGACATCCGCGATCGTGTCGTGGGCGATCCGCTCCTGCTCCGGCGTGACCGGGAAGATCGCGGACCGGTAACTCGTGCCCCGGTCGTTCCCCTGACGATTCAACGTCGAGGGATCATGGATCTGGAAGAACAGCGCCAGGATGTCGCGATAGCTCGTCCTCGAAGGGTCGAAGACGACCTCGATCGCCTCCGCATGGCCTGGGTGGTCGCGGTAGGTCGGGTGTTCGTTCTGCCCGCCCGTGTACCCGACGCGGGTTTCGAGGACGCCGGGCCGGCGGCGGATCAGGTCCTGCATGCCCCAGAAGCACCCGCCCGCCAGAACGGCTGTCTCCGCTCCCGAGACTTGCGTGATCTCCCCGCTGTCGTTGGTCCCGCTGGTCATGCGGTGGCTCCCTTCGTAGAGTCCTGGTCGGTGTCGAACAGTGCACTGAATTGGCCGTAGCCCTCCTCGACGAGCTTGGAGGCAGGAACGAAGCGCATCGCGGCCGAGTTCATGCAGTACCTCTGGCCCCCGGCGGCGGGTCCGTCGTGGAACAGGTGCCCGAGATGACTGTCGGCGCCCGCCGAGCGCACCTCTGTGCGGATCATGCCGTGCGTCCGATCCGCCTTGGTCGCGACAGCGTCGGCGGCGATGGGCGCCGTGAAACTCGGCCATCCCGTGCCGCTGTCGTACTTGTCGGTGGACGAGAACAGCGGCTGACCCGAGACGATGTCGACGTAGATGCCAGGCTCGTGGTTGTCCCAGTACTCGTTCCGATAGGCCGGCTCTGTGCCGTCCTGTTGCGTCACCCGATGCTGCTCGTCGCTCAGGCGGCTGAGCGACTCAGGGGTCTTGCGGTAGTCGTTGGTGGTCACTTTGGCTCCTCCTAGCAGGTGACGCGGCCGCGCCATCACATGCTGTAACGGACCCGGCGGTCCAACTATTCCACATGTCCTGCGGTAGAGTCGAGGCCAGACGATGCGTCGCCCCCGAGGCGGGGCGGCTGGTCTCGCGACGACCGACAAGACCGATGTAACCAGGCTATCAAGGGCTGAAACAAGACTCTTCGGCGATGCAGTTCCGGCGACAGAGGTCGGAGAGGAAGCGACATGAACGAACCCGAGGACCTGGGTCAGGTGACAGAAACTGTGGACTCACAGGACCAGAATCAGGCTGGTGGCGCCTTCACGGACGCAGGCGAACGGCATCACGAGCCCGGTGCCAGGTCGACGAACCTCGAGAACGGCTCGTCGTTCTCGATCGCGGTGGATGCTCAGGCCAGCACCTTCGTCGCAATCAAGGATGGTGTCGAGTTCGGAGCCGTCCCGTTCGCGGAGAAGAACGGCAGAGTGACGCTGCTGGCGACCTCGATCCTGCCGGACTACCGAGGACAGGGCTTGGCGACCGAACTCACCCGCAGGGTGCTGGACAGCATCCGCGCGGAGGGCAAGAGCGCGACCGTGAGGTGTCCCGTGTTCCGGTCCTTCATCGAGCGCAACCCCGAGTACGCCGCCATGGTGGACATTCCGGGCGTTGGACGGGACGGTCGGGGCGATGTCTGAGCCCGGCACCGAAAACCCGAAGCCGGTACTCGGGAGTCTCCGGTTCGAGAACACTCGCTTCGACCCAGACCTCACGCCGTTCCACGAACTCGCCAAAGACATGGCCACGCAGTTCGGCTACGCCGCAGAGCTGTCGGGAGACCGTGTCCTGCTACAGCTCCTCCGTCTGCGCGTCGCACAGCTCAACCCCTGCTCGTACTGCCTGATTCTCCACGCCGAGGTGGCGGCCAGGATCGGGATCCGGCCCGAACAAGCCGCACACCTGGCGTCGTGGCGTGAGAGCACCATGTACTCGCCCAGGCAGAGAGCCGCGCTCGCCTACTGCGAAGGTCTCACCTCGTTCCGTCACGAGGAGATTCCGGCCCTGCACGAAGAACTGCGGCTTCACTTCACGGAGCGCGAAGTCGCAGAGATCGCCGCGGTCGTCATCAACATGAACGTGTGGACCCGCCTGAAGCTGGCTCAGGGTGCCACTCCGAGCCTGGCGTCAAAGGAGTCGCCATGAGCCACGCACCAGTCAACGCGACCGAGCTGTCATGCGCCGAGTACACCGAGGAACTCACCCAGTTCCGAATGGGTCTTCTGGATGAAGCCGACGCCGAGGTAGCCCAGCAGCATCTCTACGCATGCCCGGACTGCCGGCTGTTCACGCACCAGGTCGAGACCGTCACTGATCTCGTGGCTGATGCCGAACCGCATGATCTGCCCCATCTGCCCGACAGTGTCTCGCTCCTACTTCACGACATCGTCGACGGCGAGACCGAGAGGCCCAGCGATCCCAGTGAGATCACTCGCCTCCTCTTTGGACTCGCCCGGAGTCTCGCCCCACACGTTGCGGAAGACCTGGTCCAAGAGACTCTGCTCTCAGCATTCGAGGAAAGCCCAAGGGGGTTGGACCCTCTGGCGCTCGCCCGGGACCTAGCCGATCGAGCATTCGCTGAGCCTGAGCCAACGGTACGGAGCCTCGACGACTATCGAACAAGAGCCGAGAACCAGACCGCCGAGCTGGATCCCGACGCTGATACTGCGGAGTTCTTCTACCCCGACTTCTACGACATTGGACCCGATGCTGGACGCCACATTGACGCACCGAACCGCTGGGGCCAGACCAATACCCTGAGCCCGGACGACGAGGTGTTCACCACCGATCTGTATCGAGTGGTGGACGGCGCCGTCGCACGTTTGGCCGATCCGCTCGGCCAGTTGGTACAACTCGTCGACATCGATGACGTATCACTGGCGGACGCGGCCTACGTGCTTCGCCTCGACAAGGTCGATGCCGTCGACGCTCTGCATCGCGCTCGGATACACCTCCGCGGCGTCGTCAACGAGTACATGGCTGTCAGAGCGTGACTGCGTCCTGCCGATCCAGCCGCCGTATCGAGGGCACTGGCGTGGTGACTGGCACCTATGTCCAGCGGATCACGCGCCGGTGGCCACGCCGCTCGGTCGGCTCTCTGCCAGGACACTCCGGCGACGAACTGCCGGCAGTGGCTCAAGACCATCGACACCAAGAAACGGGAGGTTTCACAATGACCCTCGCCGTCTTCCGGTGCTACGTCGCGCCCGAGCAGCGGGCCGAACACGACCGGCTCTACAACCAGATGCACATCCTCATCCAACAGAGTCCTAACCACATCGAGCACAAGATGTTCACCGCTGAGGACGGGGAGTCGGCACTGGTCGTCGAGTTCGACGACCTGCAGAGCCTTGAAGAATGGGGCGAAAACCCCGACCACAGGATCGCCAAGGCGTCGGGCAAGCGGTACGTGTTCACGAGTTACGACGTCGCAGTCCGCGAAGTCGTCGAACGCCATGTCAAGAGCGATGTTCGTCCGGAACACCTACCCAGCATCGCTCCCTCGTCAGCGACGCCGACCGTTCGCGCAGGCCACAGTAGCGAGTTCCCGCAGGAGGGGCAGTCATGGGAGTGATCAACGGCGGGTTCGGAGGACGGCATGGCTCCAGCGACCCGCGACTGCCTCCTGGGCAGACCCACGTCTACGACTGGCCGGTGCTCTCGACGGGACCCACGCCCAATGTCGACGAGGGCCGATGGAGCTTCACGATCACGACCGAAGACGAGGTCACGCACCGGTGGAACTGGGGTGAGCTTCAGGAGGTAGGCGTCGAAGACGTCGTCACCGATATCCACTGCGTCACCCACTGGTCGAAACTGGACATGGCTTGGCGTGGCGTGCCCATGGACCGGCTGTTCGAGGATGTCGAGACCAGTTACGACTACGTGATGGTCCGTAGCTACGGCGGATACACCACCAACCTCCCACTCGAAGACCTCCTCGATGGGCAGGCATGGCTAGCCACCGAGGCGGAGGGCGAACCCCTTACTCCCGAGCACGGAGGTCCGGCCCGGCTCCTCGTGCCCCACCTCTACTTCTGGAAGAGCGCGAAGTGGGTTCGAGGAATGGAAATGATGCCCTCGGACGACCCGGGGTTCTGGGAACAGAACGGCTACCACCTCCGTGGCGACCCATGGCGAGAGGAACGCTACTGGTGATGACTCCTAGCCGAGTCCGGTGGCACCTCGGGCGGGTGCTCAGTCGGCAGTTTGAGACCGAGGCGGCCATCCGCCTTGAGCTGGATGTTCCGACCTGGCCTGGAAACGTCGCCGGAGCTCATCTCGACATCCGGCTCACGGCACCGGACGGGTACCAGGCGTCCCGGTCTTACTCGCTGGCGTCCTCGGGTGAGTCGACACGGGTTGTACTGGTGATCCAGGAGCTGCCCGGGGGCGAGGTGTCGCCCTTTCTCGTGCGCCAACTCGCAGAAGGTGAAGAAGTCGAAGTACAAGGACCGCTCGGACGCTTCTTCGTCTGGATCCCCGCTGAGCCCGAGCAGTCACCGGTTCAGCTCATCGCAGGCGGATCGGGGGTTGTGCCGTTGTTCTCAATGGCCTCAGCACGTGAACGTGAGCCGAAAGGCGCTGACTTTCGGCTGCTGTACTCGGTCCGCAGTCCGCGCGATGAGTTCTTCGCTGACGAACTGGCAGAACTCTCACGAACCATCGTCGAGATTGTCCACACGCGCGAATCAGCGCCCGGAGCGGGCCGGCCACCTAGACGATTGACGCGCGAGGCGCTCGCCGCGTCGACCTTTCCCGCATCGTTGTCGCCACGCATCTTCGTCTGCGGACCAACGCCGTTCGTCGAGGCCGTCGCGGGTTGGCTTGTCGAACTCGGTCACGACCCCGCACAGATTCGTACGGAACGATTCGGAGGCAGTCCATGACGCACGTCGACGGAAACGCCCTCGCAGGTGCCTTCGCGACTACTCTCGGTATCGAGATCACTGTGACGGTCGGTAGGTGCCGGAGCTGCGGCAGCTCTTTCAACCTCGCTTGCGCGCATGTCTTCATCACAGCCATGGGTGCAGTCATGCGGTGCGGCCATTGTCAGGCGGTGCTGGGCGTCATCGTCCGCGGTTTCCGAGAGACGCTAGTGAACCTCTCGGGCCTGGACTACATCAGGGTGCCCCACCTATGACTGGTCCGCTCGCCGCGATCGCGGCTTCTACCAGGCAGGGGGCTGCGGACTGATGCTTCGCATCTACGACAGTGCTGTCCGGAAGCTACGCAACTTCGTCCCGCTGAACCCAGGACGAGTCTCAATCTATGTGTGCGGGCCAACCGTGCAGTCCGCGCCTCACATCGGGCACCTTCGTAGCGCCCTCGTCTACGATCTCTGGCGACGCTGGCTCACCCACCGCGGCTACGCGGTCACCCTCGTTCGCAACGTCACCGACGTCGACGACAAGGTTCTGGACCTGGCAACCGAGACTGAACCATGGTGGGCACGCGCCTACCGTGTCGAGACGGAGTTCGCGCGCTCGTACGCCGCGCTGGGTGTTCTCCCGCCAACCCATGAGCCCCGAACTTCCGGTCACATCCCGCAGGCACTGACCCTGATCGAACGACTCCTTCGCCGCGGACACGCCTACGTCGCCAGCGACGGCTCCGGCGACGTCTACTTCGATGTCAGCAGCTGGCGGGCATACGGCAAGCTCACCAGGCAGACCCCCGGCGCCGTAGCGGACCCTGATAAAGGGCCTGGCGGGGCAAAGATCGATCCCCGCGACTTCGCGCTTTGGAAGGGAGCCAAGCCCAGCGACCCAGAATCCGCGCGTTGGCGCTCACCGTGGGGAACCGGCAGGCCGGGATGGCACATACAGTGCTCAGCGATGTCCCAGCACTACCTCGGACGTGCGTTCGACATCCACGGAGGCGGCCTCGACCTGCGATTCCCGCACCATGAGAACGAGCTTGCCCAGTCCACCGCAGCAGGCGACGAGTTCGCCAAGTACTGGATACACAACGGCCTCGTCACGATCGACGGGCAGAAGATGGCCAAGTCGCTGAACAACTCTCTGTATGCCGATGAACTCCTCCGCCGTGTCGGCCCGGCGACGCTGCGTTACTACCTGCTCAGCGCGCACTACCGCAGTGCCTTGGACTATCAGGAGAAGGATCTCACGCACACCGAGGCTGCAGTCACGAGAATCGCGACGTTCCAGCACCGAGCACGCACACGACTCGCGAACACAGCATCCGACGCCCCGACGCCGCCCATTGCCTTCGCGGCCGCGCTCGACGACGACCTGAATGTCCCAGCGGCGCTCGCAGTCCTGCACGACCACGTGCGCGCGGGCAACATCGCTCTGGATAACGGCGATCCAGCTGCCGCCATGTCTACGTACGAATCGGTGCTCGCGATGACCGAAGTGTTAGGGATCGAGCCCGGCGGCTTCACGACCGCCCCGCGAGCCGACGTTCATGGCAGCACGATCTCTACCCTCGTCGAGGTTCTACTCGCGAATCGCTCTCATGCGCGGGACGCAGGAGATTTCTCCACCGCCGACCGCATCCGGAACGAACTGGCTAGCGCTGGGATCGCCATCCAGGACCACACCTCAGGCACCACCTGGACGCAGGCGTAGCCAACTCGTGCACGATGGTCGAATACTTCCGTTCCGGGGTGATCCGATCAGAGCAAGAGACCGAGTGAGGCGTCCGCCAGACGTCGAACCGTCATAGGGGCAGAGCTGTCTCGCTTGTCTGCCACTGTGTCGGTACCAAGCGAGGCGTCAACCCACTCCTGCAAAATGGTGACTGCGGCCGGAGCGTCAAGGTCGGCGGCTAGTGCCGAGAGCACGGCCTGCTCGACCGGTGCTGCCGGCGCCCCGCTACCGAGAGCCAGGGCACGACGCCACTGCTTCAATGTGTCGAGTGCGGCCGAGATTTCGGCGTCTGTCCACTCCCAGCTTGATCGATAGTGGTGCCGCATGAGGGCGAGGCGGATGGCCGCAGGGTCCACTCCTTGCTTTCGCAGAGAGGAGACGAAGACCAGGTTTCCGCGCGACTTCGACATCTTCTCGCCGTCGTACGCAACCATCCCGGCATGGACGAAGGTCTGCGCGAACCGATGCTGTGGATGAATGACATGACCGAGTCCTGCGGACATCTCGTGGTGCGGGAATGCCAGGTCTCGTCCTCCGCCCTGTACGTCGAAGGATGATCCCAGATGTTCCTGGGCGATTGTGGTGCATCCGATGTGCCAACCGGGTCGTCCCGGCCCCCACGGACTGGGCCAGGACGGCTCCCCTTGCCGCTCGCCGCGCCAAACCAGGCAGTCGAGCGGGTCGCGCTTGCCTCTCCGATCGGGGTCACCGCCACGCTCGGCGAAGTCCTTCAACATCACATCGCGGTCGAGTGACGATACGCGGCCGAAGGATGGGTCGGCAGACACCTCGAAGTAGAGGTCGGTTCCCACTCGGTAGATAGAGCCGCGCTCCTTCAACATCTCGATGCGAGAGATGATCTTGGTGACGGCCTCGGAGACTCCGACGAAGTGTGCGGGTGGCAGGACGCGTAAGGCTGTCATGTCCTGTCGGAATCGCTCGGTCTCGCGTTGTGCGAGATCACTCCAGGGAATGCCTCGCGCGTGGGCGCGTTCCAGCAGCGGGTCATCGATGTCGGTGACGTTCTGAACATAGATGACATCGTGCCCGGCGTTTCGAAGGGCGCGGTTGAGTAGGTCAAAGCCGACGTAGGTTGCCGCATGGCCGAGATGAGTGGAGTCGTAGGGTGTGATGCCGCAGACGTACATCCGCGCGGCGTCATTCGGCGGCAACGTCACCAAGGATCGGTTCTCAGTGTCATAGACCGAGACTGCGGGCCCGTGTACATCCAAGCGTGGAATCTCTAGACGGGGCCATGCCAACATGTCGTGGTCCTCGTAGTCGATGAAGCCACACCAGAGGATTCGGCGTGGATTCCTGATCCTGCTGACAGAGTGTCGCGAGGGCTCATGCGGGCGTCCATCCGCGCAGGAATGCCAGCACCTTGGCTTCGGATACCTCACAGGGCCGTAGGTGCTCTGCTTTGCGAGTGCGGTACACGTTGGCGCTGATCAGGTCGTCCCCTCCTAGCTCCTCGGCCGAGATGCTGATGCTCTGGCCATGCACTCGCGTGGTACGGGTCAATCCGTATGAGCGACCTTCGTATGCGACGACGGTCCAGCCTTCAGGAACCCGATCGACCATTGCCTGCAAGCTGGCTGTGGCCTGACTCGCACCATCATGCTCGGGAGGCATCGAGTGGATAGAGCTCGAACTGTGAGAGTCGGGGGCACAACTCCTCACCATGGCATGGCTCGTGGAATCGCGCGCGAGCTCTGGAACTCGTGCTTCAGAAGGCATGTGCCCTCCCCCGCAGTTCACTCTGCGGCGCTCAGCGCGACGCGGATGGAATCGAGAGCCATGTCGAGCGCGATCGCCATGCTGCGCTCGTCCCGTGTGGTCTTGACGAGGAGGTACCCGCCTTGGACAGCGGCCATCAGACCGACGGCTAGCTCTTCAGGGTCTGCGTCCGGCCGTAGCTCGCCTGAGTCCTGCATGCGCTCCAGTCCGAGACGGAACCAGTGCTGCCAGACGCTGAATCCTCGTTGGAGATTCTCACGCGCAGTTTCACACCGGCCAGCGATCTCGCCCGCCAGCGACCCCATCGGACAGCCGTGAGCACCTCGCCAACCACGCACTCCTACCACGATCGCATCCCGCCAACGCTCGAAGCCGCGCATCGTGCGCAGGTCGTCGAGGAATGGTGCCTGCTCGCCAAGCACCCGTTCAATCTGGGCCCTCACGACTGCCTCAACCAACTCGGTCTTGTCCGAGAAGTAGTGGTAAACCTGAGACTTGCCCGTTCCGCTGGCCTCTATGACATCGTCAACGCTGGTGGCCTCAACGCCCTGCGTGTACATGAGATCGGCGGCTGCCGCGACGATACGCAGACGGGTGGCCTCGCCCTTGGCGGTCAGCCGTCGCGGCTTCTTCTCACTCACCGTGCCCCCAATCTGGACTGGAGCCGCCAGCCTCGGGGGTCACGATGAGTCCTGCGATCGAGTCGCTCCCGTCCGTGGTTTCTCAGGCGCACCGCTACCTCCCGGTGCGTCAACGGCACCTGACGACCGGTCGCGTTCCCACTGCTCAAGAACCGAGTTGATGGCATGACTGATCGAGTGCAGATCGGCTTCGGTGTTCTGAGAGATGTGGAACGTCTCGATGTCTCGCGCACGGTCCCGGTCGGACTCCCGTCGCTGAGTGAGCAGAATCAGCGGTCCCTGCAGAGCAGCGACGATCGCCAGAGCCGTTCCTAGATAGTCCAGCATGGCCGTCGGGTGGGGATAGAAGAGCGGCAAGATGGTGTTCACGACAAACCACGCGAGAATCGCCACCACCAGGATCAGCAGGAACGGCCATGAGCCCGCGACGCTCGCCACCCAGGCAGCGGCCTTGTCTCCAGGGCTCGACCGCGCTTCTCTGAACATGCTGAGTTGGTGCCCGCAGTGCGGGCAAGCGAACATCTCGCGGCCTACGATGTCGCTGAAGTGGCCGTCCATCTCGGGCTCGGAATGGTGTCGAGAAGCGCGGTGCAAACCGGCGCCACTTCCCTTTCCAGACTCTGGTGACTGCTCTGTTTGCTCGTCGCGCTCCGGCTTGGTCATCGCTCTCGCTCTCCCCGGGTGCTCTCCCCGGCACTGGCGCGTTCCTGCGCGATCTGCTCGCGGAAGTGCGCGTCCTCCTGCTTGACCGCTATGGCACCGAGCAGGATCTCGTCGATCTCTGCAGCGGGGATGATGACCGCACCCGACCCGTCGGCGAAAACATAGTCGCCCGGCATGACGCCGACACCGCGCAGCACCACGGGAACATTCGCCCGGTGTGGAGTGATCAGCGCACCGCCAGCCTCCACCGCCTCACCAGCGCAGTACGAGGTGAACCCGTACGTTCGGAGCTCAGTGAAGTCCCGGAGTCGGCCATCTGTCAGCACTCCGTCGAGCCCGTAGTGGTGCACGCGACCCAGCTTCGTTCCACCGCCTACCGAGACGCCTGGATGGCCATTGGTCGCGAGCACAAGAACTTTTCCCTCAGAGTCGTCCCCAACTGCCTCACGGAACAGCGATCGGAAATCGTGCACTGCGGGGTCGACGCTTGCAGCGCAACTGGGGAAGAAGGCGATCGTCACGGCTGGTCCGAAGAGGACCCTGCCGGGGGTGGGGCTCTCCAGCCCCAGGATGTGCGCGCCGTGGCGGTGGCGACGACCCAACGCATCGACTATGTCGGCACAACCGATCTGCTCGGCCTGCGCCCGCCGGTCCTTGGCGCTTGCGCGGTTGGTCGCACGAGGTTCTCCACTCACAGGACATCACGATGCCAGAGCCTTTTATGTACTGTCAAGTACGAAATACTGGTGCGCTGATGCACCCAGGGACTCCGGGGTCTCGAAGCCTGCAATACCGCCGGACGTGTTCACGGCGGAGGTCAGGACACGTCCCAATACGCGTGAACAGCACTCTTGACCACGGAGTGTCCACCTGCAGCGGTTCGGGACAGTCACGTTCCCTTCGCCCGAGGCTGACACCGACGCGGTCGACGCGGACCAATCCGTGGTAGTAGATTGTACTATCTGCTACATTTTTACACGCGCCGCGAGTCAGCACCGCTGCGGCGGAAGCCAGATCAAGCCCTCGGGGCGGGGATGCGAGCGCCTTGCCGCCGTGCGAGAGGACCAAGAACGCCGACCATGACTGCCCGACCTCACCACTGTGCGACCTCTCGGCCAGAGGGCTGCGCGCCGCAACACGCTGGGGTAGGGCCTCGCGACTCACACCCGCCTAGAGGTCGGCCGGACGTCGATGTCCATAGACCTCGGGGCGCCCCACCAGCGTTCGCGATGAGAGGGGCGCACGTCATGACCCAGTCCATACCTGGCGCGGGTCGGCAGTAGCGGGCGTGTATGCCTTCAGTGCGCTTTCAACCGATCGTCGCTCGTACTCGCAGCATCCGTGTGCCTATCGCGCCCGTGGCGCATGACTGCGTCAAGCTGATCTTCGTCCGCGCAGGGTCCGCGATCGTACTCAGCGAGTTCGGCGAGAGGCCAGTATGCGCCGGTGACGTCGTGGCCCTGGGCGCCAACACCCTGTGCGGAAGCGAACCTGAGGATCTAGTCACCGTCACCACGCTCTGCCTGGACCAAGACTACGTCGTCGACCAGATCTTCTGGCAGCATGCCGAGCTGCTTGCAGACCGGTTCGAGGCGCATGACTTCACCGACGAGCTCTACTCCGAGTCGGCCCAGATACTCCGCCTTGGAGAGGACCGCGCTCGGATATTTACACCACTCCTGGACGAGTTGGTCGCGCTCAGTGTCGATGGGCCGTGCACCGAGAGTTTCTATCGGATGCAGGCGCTGCTCTTTGGCGTGCTCGATATCGTAAGCCCATACGTGAAGACGTCGCCGGTGCGACGGACTTCGAACCTGCGGAGGACGGGTCGCCCTGGTACGCCACGCCACCGGCGGTTCACGCCTCTACGGGACGAGGCTCGCGAAGCGCTCCACCTGCTTCGCGACGCGCCGGCCGACGACTGGACACTTGGTCGACTCGCGGCCGCAATAAATCTATCGCCCTCGCAGCTCGGGCGGATCTTCGTGGACGCTTACGGCAAGACCCCCATGACGTACCTCACGACCGTACGAGCCGAGCATCTGGCTCGGCTGCTGCGCGAGACAGACCTGCCGATTGAGGCAGCGATGCGCGAAGTGGGGTGGTGCAGTCGCGGCCATGCTGCACGGATGTTTCGTCACGCCGTAGGTGTGACACCAACTCGCTATCGGATGATGATCCGGAAGAGAGCTGCCGCCTGATCCTGAAGGTACAGATCGCGGCATCGACGATACGGATCACCGCAGCCTTCCCGCCTCCCGGTACGGAAGGCGTCAAGTGCTGGTAGTCCGGTGGGGACTCGTCGGGTTGACCGCCGTACCTGACGGTCACATCGCCTGTTTCGTTGTCCGTCTGTCGTTGCTGGTTTTCGCGGCGTACCTAATGGTCACCGGGCCTGGTCGGCCGGGTGCTCAGAGTATCGGGAGGACACGCCGATGGCGACGACACGAGAGCGAGCGCAGGCGGCGCGGGAGGCGAAGCTCGATGAGCTGCACAAGCGCCTGACCGGGGCGGTCGAACACCTCGTCTCCGGTGAGGACTGGTCGCGCGCGCTCGCATTCGCGGCACAGTTCAGGGCCAGATCGTTCTCAAACACCCTGCTGATCTGGGACCAACATCAGGGTGCCTACGAGCAGGGTCGGGTTCCGGGGCCGTTCCCGTCGTATGTGGCCGGCTACAAGCAGTGGCAGACACTCGGCCGGCAGGTGGAGAAGGGCCAGCCCGGCTATCAGATTCTCGCTCCCGTGACGGGCCGGTTTGCCTCGGCGAACCCTGCGGATGCGGAGTCTTGGCGGCGTCTTGGGAAGGGTGAGAAGCCGCGTGCCGGTGAGGTGGTGCGCTCCAAGATGGTGGGCGTCCGCCCGGCCTATGTGTGGGACGCCTCGCAGACCTCTGGTGACCCGATCCCCGAGCCCCCAGCACCAAACTTGCTGGAAGGCGAGGCGCCCGCGGGGTTGTGGGACGGCCTCTCTGAGCAGGTGGAGGCGGCCGGGTTCGCGGTGCTGCGGGTGCCGCATGCGGGGATGATCGACGGTGCGAACGGGATGACCGACTACTCCGCGAACACGGTCGCGGTGCGGGAGGACATGGACCCCGCCGCGCAGGTCAAGACCCTCGCTCATGAACTCGGCCATGTCCTGCTCCACGGTCCCGACCAGGAGGAGGCGCGGCAGCATCGCGGGATCGGTGAGGTCGAGGCCGAGTCCGTCGCTTTGATGGTCGGCGCCGCCCACGGGATGGACACCTCCGGTTACACGATCCCGTACGTCTCCACCTGGGCCGCTCGGGTGGATGGCAAGGAGCCGGTGGAGGTGGTCAAGGCCACCGGGGAGCGGGTCCGCAAGACCGCCCTGGCGATCCTGGACCGACTCGACACCGCGCAGGTCGGTGACGGCACTCCACCTGGCTTGGAGCGGGACACGGCCCACCGCGAGGTAGCCGTACATGCGCGACCGGCAGCCGAGCCGACTTCGCCGCGGCGGGTGGCGTCGTTGCCTGAACCAGGTGCACGCTCCGTACCGGTGCCGGCGTTCGAGGCGCGGGGGCTGTGATGGCCGAGCACGGCGCCGTCTCCTCGGTCCTGCTTCGGATGAACGGGTCATGGCCGCTGTCGGCAGCCGCGCGCGAGTTCGCGGCTGCGGGCGTGCCGGTCTTCCCATGCACCTCGTATGGGAAGCGGCCGGCGACCGAGCACGGCTTCCACGACGCCACCACCAACCTGGATCAGATTGAGGCGTGGTGGCGGCAGTCGCCGGGGGCGAACATCGGCGTCCCGACCGGCGCCGCCTCGGGCGCGGTCGTGGTGGATGTCGATGTGCACGGCCCGGTCGATGGTCGCGCCAGCTTCGACCGTGCCCACCGCGCCGGGCTGGTGCACGGGTGGGAGCTGCTGGTGCGCACGCCCACCGGCGGGATGCACGCCTACTACCCGGCCACGCCCGGCTCGGAGCAGCGGTCGTGGCAGGCGGCTCGCGCGGGGATCGACTTCCGCGGCGACGGCGGCTACATCATCGTCCCGCCCTCGACCTGCTCCATCGAGGGCACCACAAGCGGGTACCAGGTCGAGCAGGTCAACACCGGCCCCGCCCGCGTCCTAGACGCGCAGCGGCTGCGGGACTTCCTCGACCCCCACCCCACACCGAGCCGTCCTGCGTCTGGCGGTGTGGATCGGGACGCCGATGTGGACGTGTCCCGGTTGGCGGCGTGGGTCGCCGCCCGTGGTGAAGGTGAGCGGAACCGTGGCCTGTTCTGGGCCGCGTGCCGCCTCGCGGAGAACGGGCTCCCCGCCTCGGATGCGCTGGATGTGCTGACCGCGGCCGCCAGTCACGCTGGGCTCGCCGAGCGCGAGATCGTCACCACGGTCCGTTCCGCCTACCGCACCGTCCACCCCGCACCTGCCCGGCGTGGCGCGCGCGATGGGTCGTCACCGGTGCGGGGTTCGTCGCCGCTGGCCGCGGACGGCTGGTTCAACCGTGATCCCGCTCGCCCGTCAACCGAGTCATCAAGGGTGTGGGGGTTGTGATGACCACCCCGATCGCGAGCAGGGCAGCGGGTCGCCGGTGGGCGGTGGTGACGGCGGTGTCCGGGACGGTGTTCATCGCCGCCGGCGCGTTCTGGCTCTCCTTCACCGCACTGGTGGACCTGGCCGCCAGGTCCGGGGTGGGTGCGGGGCAGGCGTGGGCGTGGCCGCTGATCGTGGACGGCATCATCGTCGTCGCCACCGTCGCCGTCGTTGCTCTCGCTGGGCAGAAGACGGCGTGGTATCCGTGGGCGCTGCTGATCGGCGGCGCCGCGGTCTCGGTGGCCGCCAACGCGATCCACGCTGTGGTCGCCGCCGATGCCGACGTGCCCGGCGTGCTGGCCGCCAGCGTGGCGGCGGTGCCGCCGGTGGTGCTGCTGGCGATCACCCACCTGACCGTCATTCTCACCCGTCCCGCACCCGGCACCGCCGGTCCCGAGGCCGCGGTCTCCGACCCCACGGCCTCGTCCCCCGCGGTCCTCGACGCACCGTCAACGTCACAGCCGCGAGAGCTGACCACGCCGCGCACCGCGGGCGAGCCAGCCCATCGGGCGGGCAGGAACGTGCCCGACACGTCTACGTCCGCACCGGCACTGGAGCGCAGGGACCGGGCGGCGGACCTGCGGGGCGCGGGGTGGTCGAACAAGCGGATCGCCCGCGAACTCGGTGTGCATCCGTCCACGGTCGGCCGCTGGTTCGCCCGTGCGCACCTTCCTGACACGAGCACCCCTGAGATGACCGATGGTGAGGAGGCGACCCGATGAACGGGAACCCGCACGATCAGCACGAGAAGCAGCACGAGACACCCGACCGGCGGCATGAGCAGTCGGAGCCGGTCGAGAAGACCGGCACGCCGGATGCGGTGGAGGCCGCCCACGTCCGCCGCGACGGCGACCTGGGCACGCCCATCGCCAGAAGGCGGGCGCGGGGTGTGGAGTGGGTGCGACCCACCGATTTGATCGCTCGGCACTCCGCGTCGCTGTCGGGGCGGGGTATCGACTTCGAGGCAGAGCTGGCCCGCCGCGCCCGCGCCCCGATCGCGAACCGGATGCACGACCTCGCCGACCGGGCGCGCCGGTTGCCGCCGCTGTCCGCCTTCGGCCGCAGCGGTGCTACTCACGAGTCTCCGGTGCGCTCGGGTGTCGGGATGAACAGGTGACCGACCATGACCACCACAACCGACCACCACGACGAGGCAGACTTCACCACCGGTGAGGGCTTGCGCACCCTGCTGACTCGACTGCACGAGGCAGGCGAGGGAGCATGGACCTCCGACCCCGTGGCGCGGGAGCTGATGGCCTACGCCGCGCAGAAGTACACCCCATTAGCGCGCAAGCACGGCCTGGACCCTTGGGAAGCCGCGTCGGCGGCGTTCGACGCGATGCAGTACGCCTCCACCCGGCGCGCGGACGATCCGTGGGCGATGGTCACTCACGGGGTGCGGATCACCTGCATCTTCGAGGAACGCGCCCAAGGACTGCTCTGCTCGGTCCACCAGGCCCGCCGCCCCCACGTGTCCGCGTTCCATGACCCGGAGCGGTTCGGCGATCGCGACAACGCCTTGATGGACTATGACCCGGCCTTCCACGTCACCGACCCCAGTGCCGTAGACACCGAGACTGAATCGGCCCAGGTTTGATGCCGCTGCTGTTTGAGTCCGAGAGGATGGACAGCATGCCGAAGAAGATCGATCCCCA
>NZ_JAKJJW010000022.1:0-54651 GCF_025669985.1 Brachybacterium atlanticum
GCTGCCCGGCTCGCTCGCGCTGCTGGCGGACCTGCGCGAGCACGGCATGCTCGGCGACGCGGGCGCGAACGTGCTCGGCGCCGCCGTGGGCGCCGCCGCGACCCGCACCCTCCCGGCCCCTGCCCGTCTCGCGCTGCTCGGCGGGGTCGTCGCGCTGACCCTGGCCAGCGAGAAGGTGAGCTTCAGCGCGGTCATCGACCGCACCCCGGCGCTGCGAGCGCTGGACCGCGCAGGCCGGCTGCCCGTGCCCTCCCGCGCCGTGGACGGCTCCGCCGTCCCTGGGACGACCGACGGGCCCGCCGCGCCGTCGGGGCCGCCGAGGACGTCCAGCGACCCGGACGACGCGGAGGAGGCACGTTGAACGGGACCGACACCGCGTCGGAGGCACGGCCCGTGCCCTCGACCCGCAGCGGCCGCATCGCCCGCTCCGTGCTGCGCGGCGCGGGGATCATCCTGATCGTCACCGTGTTCGCACGGATCGCGGGCTTCGTGCGCTATCTCGTGTTCGGCGCGAGCGTGGGCGCCGGCGACGTGGGCACCGCCTACACCACCGCCAACATGCTCCCCAACGTGCTCTTCGAGATCGTCGCGGGCGGGGCGCTCGCCGCGGCCGTCGTGCCGCTCATCGCGGGCCTCGTGCCCGAGCGGGACCCCGAGGAGGCGGAGGGGACGGCCGACGTGCCCGTGCCTGCGCCCGCCGCCGGGACGACCGCGGTCCCGCAGCCGTCCACGGCGACGCCGGAGCCCACGACCCCGGCCCCCGGCTCATCGGCGTCGCCGCAGAGCGCCTCCTCGCCCGACTCGCCGACGCGTCCCGTCCCCGCCGGTGCGGCGCTCGCCGACCGGATCATCTCGGCGCTGCTGACCTGGACGGTGATCGGCACCCTGCTCCTCGCCGCGCTCGTGATCGCCCTCGCCGAGCCGCTCTCGCAGCTGCTGCTCGCCTCCGACCAGACCGGGGCGGCCGGCGTCGGCCTCGGCGCGACGCTGCTGCGGATCTTCGCGGTCCAGCTGCCGTTCTACGGGGTCTCCGTCGTGCTGGCCGCCTACCTCCAGGCCCGGCGGCGCTTCCTCTGGCCGGCGATGATGCCGCTGCTGTCCTCCCTGGTGGTGATGGCGTCCTATCGCGTGTACGCCCTGCTCGTGCCGTCGGTCGCGACGGTCTCCACCATCGACGGCGCCGCCGTGCAGTGGCTCGGCTGGGGCACCACCGCCGGGGTCGTCGTGATGGCGCTGCCCGTCGCGATCGCCTCCGCCCGGGCGGGGCTGCGCGTCCGCCCCGCGCTGACCATGCCCGCCGCGCACGCACGGCGCGCCCTCGCCCTCGGCGGAGCGGGGCTCGGCGCGGTCGGCGCCCAGCAGATCGTGCTCGCCCTGGTGATGCTGTTGGCCATGCGCGCGGGCGGCGTCGGCACCCTGCCTGTCTTCCAGTACGCCCAGGCGCTCTACCTGCTGCCCTACGCGGTGCTGGTGGTGCCGCTGGTGACCTCCGTCTTCCCGCACCTGTCCGAGCTGCGCCTGGTCGGGGACGTCACCGGCTTCGCCCGTGTCGCCGCCGTCTCGGTGCGCACCGTCATCGGCGTGTCCGTGGTCGGGGCGGCGATGCTCATCGCGGCCGGCCCGGCGCTCGGCCAGTTCTTCCGCCACATCGACCGGGCCGAGGCGACCGGGGTGGGCTCCGCGACCGCGGGCCTCGCGCTCGGGCTGGTCGGCTTCGCCGTGGCGACCCAGTGCACCCGCATCCTCTCCGCGGCGCTGCGCGCCCGGGACGCGCTGATGGTCGGCGCGGTCGGCTGGGGCATCGCCCTGGTCGCCCTGCTCGTCCTGGTGCTGCCCAGCCCTGCTCGCTCCGCCGCGGAGGCGGCCACCGCCTTCGCCCTCGCGATCGCGGCCGGCATGGCGGTGGGCGGCCTGGTCGGTCTCTCCCGCATCTGGGACATGCTCGAGCACGGCGGCCACGAGCGCCAGGTGCGCCGCACCGCCCTCGCGGTCCCCGTCGCCGTGCTCGTCGGGGCGGTGCCGGGACTGCTGCTGGGCCGTCTGCTGATCACGGTCGACACCGGCGAGGTGCTCACCGTGCTCTACGGCATCCTGTGCGGGTTGGTCGCCGCCGTGCTCTCCGCCGCGGTGCTCGGCGCGGTGGACCGGGAGCTCGCCGTCGGCGTGCTGCGACGCCTGCGGAGGGCGGGCTGATGCGCGTCCTGCTCGTGCGCCCCACCGCCAGCGGGGGACTGGCCGCGCATGTCGACCAGGAGCTCGCGCTGCTCGAAAGCGCAGGACGACGCGTCGCCGAGGCGCCGGTGCGGATCCGCGAGCGCCCCAGCCCCCGGCACGACGCCGCGACCGTGACGGCGCTGCGCCGGATCGTGCGCGGCGCCGGGGAGCCCGTCGCCGTCCATGCCCACGGGTTGCGCGCCGGGGCCCTGGCCGCCCTGGCCGTGCCCCGCCGGGGCGGGCACCGGCTCGTGGTCACCCTGCACAACCGCACCGTCGGCGGGGTCCCCGCCCGAGCGATCGGCGCCGCGCTGCTGCGGCTCCTCGCCCGCCGGGCCGACACCGTGCTCGCCGTCTCCCCGGACCTCGCCGAGGACGCCCGCCGCGCCGGCGCGCGCGACGTGCGACACGCCGTGATCCCCGCCCCGCGGCGCCCGGAGGAGGCGGGGGAGCAGCGCTCCGCGAGCGACGGGACCGGTGCCCGGGAAGCGGCCGGGCCGGGAACGCCCGTGGCCCTCGTCGCCCTCGTCATCGCTCGGCTCGCCCCGCAGAAGGGGCTGCACGACCTGCTCGACGCGGCGGCCCTGCTGCGCGGCGAGGAGGTGCGGATCCTCGTCGCCGGCGACGGTCCGCTGGAGCGCGAGCTCGCCGCCCGCATCACCGCGGAGCATCTCCCCGTCGACCTGCTCGGCCGTCGTCAGGACGTCCCCGACCTGCTGCGCCGCGCCGATCTGGTGCTCTCCGCCGCCCGCTGGGAGGGACAGCCCGTCGCCCTCCAGGAGGCGCTCCTGGCCGGCCGCGCGATCGTCGCCACCGACGCCGGCGGCACCCGCTGGGTCACCGGAACGGCCGCGCACCTGGTCCCCGTCGGCGACGCGGAGGCGCTCGCCGCGGCGGTCAGCACGCTCCGCGCCCCGCTCGCACGGCGCCGCGCCGAGACCGCCTCCCGGCGGCGGGCCCGCGAGCTCCCGCGTGCCGAGGATCTCCTGGCCCAGCTCGACGAGATCCTCGCCCCCGCACCCCGCCGATGGTAGGTTGGCCGTCCGTGGCAGACACGAGCGCGAGCGCACCCCAGACCGGCACCGGCCCCATCCCCCGGATCGGGGCGGCCGCATCGGCCAAGCCCTTCCGCAACGAGGGCACCACCAAGCACATCTTCGTCACCGGCGGTGTCGTCTCCAGCCTCGGCAAGGGACTGACCGCCTCCTCCCTCGGGATGCTCCTGCGCAGCCGCGGGCTGCGCGTGACGATGCAGAAGCTCGACCCGTACCTCAACGTGGACCCGGGCACGATGAACCCCTTCCAGCACGGCGAGGTGTTCGTCACCGAGGATGGCGCCGAGACCGATCTCGACATCGGCCACTACGAACGGTTCCTCGACGAGAACCTCTCCGCGAACGCGAACGTGACCACCGGCCAGGTCTACTCCACCGTGATCGCCAAGGAGCGCCGCGGCGAGTACCTCGGCGACACCGTGCAGGTCATCCCGCACATCACCAACCAGATCAAGGAGTCGATGCGCTCCCAGGCCGGTGACGACGTGGACGTGATCATCACCGAGGTCGGCGGCACCGTCGGCGACATCGAGTCCCAGCCCTTCCTCGAGGCCGCGCGCCAGGTCCGCCAGGACATCGGCCGCGAGAACGTGTTCTTCGTGCACGTCTCCCTGGTGCCCTTCATCGGCCCGTCCCAGGAGCTGAAGACCAAGCCCACCCAGCACTCCGTCGCCGCACTGCGCAGCATCGGCATCCAGCCCGACGCGATCGTGCTGCGCGCCGACCGGGCGCTGCCCGCCTCCGTGAAGTCGAAGATCTCCTCGATGTGCGATGTGGACATCGACGCGGTCGTCACCTGCGCCGACGCTCCCTCCATCTACGAGATCCCGCTCGTGCTGCACGGCGAGGGCCTGGACGCCTATGCGATCCGGCGCCTGGACCTGCTCAGCCACGACGTGGACTGGAGCCAGTGGGAGGAGCTGCTGCGCCGCGTCCAGCACCCCGCCTACGAGGTCACCGTCGCCCTGGTCGGCAAGTACGTCGACCTGCCCGACGCGTACCTCTCGGTCACCGAGGCGCTGCGCGCCGGCGGCTTCCACCACAGCGCGAAGGTCACGATCCGCTGGGTCGAGTCGGACCTGTGCGCGAGCGAGGACGGGGCCCGCGAGCAGCTCGCGGACGTCGACGCGATCGTCGTCCCCGGCGGCTTCGGCGTGCGCGGCGTGGACGGGAAGGTCGGCGCGCTGCGTCACGCCCGCACCCACGGCCTGCCCGCGCTGGGCCTCTGCCTGGGCATGCAGTCGATGGTGATCGAGTACGCCCGCACCGAGCTGGGCCTGACGGGGGCGCACTCCACCGAGTTCGACCCTGACACCGCCCATCCCGTCATCGCGACCATGGCCGAGCAGGAGGACATCGTCGCAGGCAGCGGGGACCTGGGCGGCACCATGCGGCTCGGCTCGTACGACCACACCCTCGCCGAGGGCTCCCTCGCCGCCGAGGTGTACGGCACCACCGAGGTCGCCGAGCGGCACCGTCACCGCTACGAGGTCAACAACGCCTATCGCGACCGGCTCGAGCAGGCGGGGCTGCGCATCTCCGGCGTCTCCGAGCTGAACGAGGACCACTCCCTGGTCGAGTTCGTGGAGCTGCCCGCAGAGGTGCACCCGTTCTACATCGGCACCCAGGCCCATCCCGAGCTGAAGTCCCGCCCCACCCGCGCCCATCCGCTGTTCGCGGGCCTGATCGGGGCGGCGCTCGACCTCCAGAAGTCCACCCGCCTGCTCGAGGTGGAGCCCGACGGGACCGTGCCCGAGCTCGCCGAGCACGTCGACGACCAGGACCAGCAGGACTGAGACCCGCGCGGGTGCGCCGGGACCTCCCCTCCCGGCGGCCCGCGACGACCGAGGACGGAGCGGCGATGACCGACGACACGACCACGCACCCGCGGCACGGCGGCGAGGACCCGCTGCGCGACGAGGCCGACCTGCGCCCCGTCGCCGCGCACCGCACGGTGCACGAGGGGATGGTGTGGGACCTCGTGCGCGACACGATCGACTTCGCGCCGGGCGTGCGCTTCGACCGCGAGTACATCCGCCACACCGGTGCCGTCGCGGTCCTCGCCGTGGACGAGGCCGACCGGGTGCTGCTGATCCGCCAGTACCGCCATCCCGTCGGCCACCGGCTGTGGGAGATCCCCGCCGGACTGCTCGACCTCGCCGGCGAGCCGCCCCACGCCGCCGCCGCCCGCGAGCTCGCAGAGGAGGCCGGATGCGAGCCGGTGCGGATGTCCACCCTGGTGGACCTCCGCCCGAGCCCGGGAGGCAGCGACGAGGTGATCCGGGTCTACCTCGCCGAGGGCGTGCGCGAGAGCGAGGAGGAGTTCGAGCGCGTCCACGAGGAGGCCGAGCTGATCAGCCGCTGGGTGCCGCTGGGCGAGGCCGTGGCCGCCGTGCTCGAGGGCCGGATCACCAACGGCACCACGGTCGCCGCCCTGCTCGCCCTGCAGGCGCTGCGCGGCGGGGGAGCACCCGTGGCCGCGCCGCGACCCGCCGACGCACCGTTCATGGAAAGACCCGGACGGCACTGAGCGGGCCGCTTCCCGGGCTCAGACGGACTCGACGCGCGCCCGGTGGATCACCGGCGCGGACTGCTCCGCCTGCCAGGGACGGGCGCCCAGGTCGCGCAGCGCCTGCTCGACCTCCGCCTCGGTCCCGGCCTCCTCGTGCTCCCACACCCACTGGCGCAGCAGCGCGGGCTGGAGGAGGTTCTCCGGCGGCATCTCGAGATCCTCGGCGCGCTCGTTCACCGCGGCGCGCACCACCTGGTAGCGCTCGGCCACGTCGGGATGCTTCTTGGACCAGAGCTTGTGGGGCGGGGGATAGGAGCGCTCGGAGCGCTCCGGCAGGTGCGAGGCCGGCAGCTCGATGCCCGAGCGGGCGACCTGCCACCAGCGGTCCTTGTGCCGCATCTTCGACGGCAGCGCTCGGTCGAAGGCCTCCCTCCCGCGCGGCGCCTCCTTCGCGGCGGCGACGAGGTCGCGGTCCTTGATCACCCGGTGCGGGGAGAGGTCCGCCTCGCTCGCGAGCTCGTCGCGGCGGGTCCACATCTCCCGCGCCGCCGCGAGCTGCCGCACGGTGCGCAGGGCGCCCAGGCCGTGCAGTCCCCGCCAGCTCGAGGAGCGGGTGGGACCGTGCTCGCGGGTGCGCTCGTGGGCGAACTCCTGAGCGGCCCAGTCCGCCTTGCCGGCCGCCTCGAGGCGCTGCGCCAGCACGTCCCGCACCTGGACCAGCACCTCGACGTCGAGCGCGGCGTAGACCAGCCAGCTCTCCGGCAGCGGCCGCTTCGACCAGTCCGCGGCGGAGTGCTCCTTGGCCAGGCGCAGGGCGAGGGTGTCCTCGACCACCGCGCCGAGCCCGACCCGCTCCATGCCCAGCAGCCGCGCGGCGAGCTCGGTGTCGAACAGGCCGCCGGGGTGCAGGCCCAGCTCTGCGAGGCTCGGCAGGTCCTGGCCAGCCGCATGCAGCACCCACTCGCGCTCGGCCAGAAGGGTGCGCAGCGTGCCCGGCATCGTGAACGCCAGCGGGTCGATCAGTGCGGTCCCGGCCGCCTCGGTGCGCAGCTGCACCAGATAGGCGCGGGAGCTGTAGCGGTAGCTGGAGGCGCGCTCTGCGTCCACCGCGACCGGCTCGGCGGGATCGGAGGCCGCCGCCTCGCACCAGGCCAGCAGCGGCTGGATGCGGTCGATCACGGGCACGAGGCCATCGCGGGGCGCGGTGAGGTCGCGCAGCTCGGGTCCTGCGGAGGGAGTGGTGGCGGTGTCGTGGGGCATCTGGGTGCTGGCTGCGCTGTCCGTGGTCTCGAGGGGGCGGGGGCGGCGAGGGCCGCGCGTGCGGGTGCGGCGGCGGGAGCGGGACGCCGCGGGATCGGCGTGATCGGCGGGGGAGGCGTCGCTCGCGGCGTTCACCGCAGCTCCCCGTCGTCCTCCGCGGTGCGGGGCGCTCGCGCATGGTGGGTGGGGGCGATCGCCGAGATCTGCGGGGGCGCCGGGGGCAGCCCCCCGGCGGCGGCGAGCATCGCGGTCCAGGCCGCGAAGTGCGGGGCGAGGGCGAGGTTCCCGTCCTCGGAGGGCTCCGGCGTCCACGACACCCGCATCTCGACGTCGACCGTGGAGGGCCGTGAGGCGAGCGCCCCGTAGGACTGGGAGACGACGCGGGTGGCCGTGCAGCCGAGCTCCCGGGCGTCGGCGTCGTGGAGCTCGAGGGACTCGGTCACCCAGGACCAGGCGACGTCGCCGAGCATCGACTCGATCGCGAACTCGGGCTCGAGCTGCGCCTGGACCAGCGCGACCATCCTCGAGGTGCCGTCCCAGGACTCCTGACCGGCGGGGTCGTGCAGGACCACCAGTCGACCGGAGGCGAGCTCGTCGTCATGGACCAGGATCTCCCCGGTGCAGGCCCACGTCGAGGGCGCCATCCTGGACGGGGCCGGGATGGTGCGCCATGTGAACTCCGGGCGATGGGGAGCGCTGGTCATGGCGTCGATGGCGGCGCGGAAGGTGTCGTCGCCGGTGCGGATTCGATGGACGGACACGCAGGGAGGCTATCCCCGGCGTGCCCGCTCGCCCGGCAGGCGCGCCGGGCTCAGCCGCGGTCCGCCGCGTCGTCGCTGTGCAGCAGGCTGATCGAGTTGATGCAGTAGCGCTGATCGGTCGGGGTGGGGAAGCCCTCGCCCTCGAAGACATGCCCGAGATGCGAGCCGCAGCTCGCGCAGCGCACCTCGATGCGGCGCATCCCGAGCGAGGTGTCCTCGAGCAGCTCCACCGCGTCGGAGTCGCTCGGGGCGTAGAACGCCGGCCAGCCGCAGTGGGCATCGAACTGGGTCTCGGCGGTGAACAGCTCGACGCCGCAGGCGCGGCAGGCGTAGGTGCCGGCGGGACGCACCTCCTCGTACTCCCCGGTGCCAGGGCGCTCGGTGCCACCCTGGCGGAGCACCTGGTACTCGGCGGGGGAGAGGCGCTCGCGCCACTCCTCCTCGCTGATCGCGACCGGGTAGGGGCGGGTGCCGATGGGATCGTTGGACATGATGCCTCCACTCTGCGGCGCCTGGCGCCGCCTGGGGCCGCGGACCGGCGGGGACGGGCTCGTCCCCGCCGACGCGGACGGGTGTTCTCAGTGTCGATGCTAGTGCGTCGATAGGATGCGCGATATGACGTGCGACCCCTCCCGGAACCGCCCGACCACGGCGCTGACCCTTCGCGAGCGGTTGCTGTCCGCACGCCCCGACCAGGCCCGATGGCTCCACGTGGCGGGCTACGGGGTCACC
The DNA here is from genome assembly GCF_025669985.1 of Brachybacterium atlanticum. Taxonomy (NCBI): domain Bacteria; kingdom Bacillati; phylum Actinomycetota; class Actinomycetes; order Micrococcales; family Dermabacteraceae; genus Brachybacterium; species Brachybacterium atlanticum. Next base: position 8,535 of record NZ_JAKJJW010000022.1, read on the forward strand.
GGTGCCGCCGGGGCGTTCGCGCTCAGCGCAGGGCTGCTCACCGTCGGCGCCCGGGTGATGGCGCGGCTGCCGCTGGTGCCGCGGGAGAGCCTGCGCGGACGGCCCGACGTCACCGTCCGCGCCGTCCACCCCGACCGGGTGCACCTCGACGCCTCCGCGACCACGCGCCGTGACGGCCTGATGGCGCTGCGCCAGTCCGGCGGGACCGTGCACGTGCGTCTGGGGCCGGTCGACGGCCGCCCCACGCCCACGACGGTCTCCCGCCCGCTGCTGGTCGAGGACACCGCCGAGCCGCTGCTCGTGGACCGGGCGACGTCCAACGGCTTCTTCTGGGCGGGCACGCCGCAGACGGCGCACGGGCTGGCGACGGAGGAGGTGGAGATCGGCTCGCCCGTCGGTCCGATGCCGGCGTGGCTCGTGCGGCCCGATGAGGCCGAGGGGTCCGTGCCGGGGCAGGAGGACACCTGGGCGATCCTGGTGCACGGCCACGGCTCCGCCCGCGGCGAGGCGCTGCGCGTGATCCCGCTGCTGCACCGGCTGGGGCTGACCAGCCTCGCGATCACCTATCGCAACGACGCCGGCGGCCCCGCCTCCGCAGACCGGATGCACCACCTGGGCTCGGCCGAGTGGGAGGACGCCGAGGCCGCGATCGAGTACGCCGTCTCCCAGGGCGCCCGGCGCCTCGTGCTGATGGGCTGGTCGATGGGCGGGGGGATCGTGCTGCGCACCTCCGTGCGCTCGGCCCATCGCGACCTCATCGCGGCCCTCGTGCTCGACTCCCCGGCCGTGGACTGGCAGGACATCCTCGTCTACCACGCCACCGCGCTGAAGGCCCCCGCCCCGATGCGGCGGCTCGCGCTGTGGATGATGACCTCGAGCATCGGGGCGCGGATGGTGCGCCTGCACGAGCCGCTGGCGCTGCACGAGATGACCCCCGCCTACTACGGACGTCATCTGCGCCACCGCACCCTCCTCTTCCACGCCCTGGACGATGCGACGGTGCCGCCCGCCCCGAGCCGGCATCTCGCCGCGCTTCGGCCGGACCTGATCGAGTTCGAGCCGTTCGAGGGTGCCTCCCACACCCGCGAGTGGAACCGCGATCTCGCCCGGTACGAGCGGCTGCTGGCCGACTTCCTCGGCGATGTGCTCGGTCTGGGGGAGCAGGCCGCCGCCCTCCAGGTGCCGGTGCGCGATCCCGCCGCGCCCGCTCTCGAGGGTTCGATCGGGCTGCGTCTCTGAGCGGTCGAGCCCCGAGGGCCCCGGTCGCGCCCCGACCGGGCGTGCTCAGGACCGCCGATAGCGCGACAGCGTCGCACCCTCGCCCAGCAGCAGGGACTCCAGCGTCCAGCGCGTCTCGTGCGGGGCGCCGTCGAGCACGCGCGGGGAGGGTCCGCCGACGGTGCGGTGCGCGGTGGTGAAGCACAGCTCGTCCAGCAGCTCCGCCTCCGCCAGCCGGGCGAGGGCCGACGGTCCGCCCTCGGCCTGGATCAGCCGCATCCCCCGGGCGGCGAGCGCGTCGACCGCCTCCAGCGGGGAGTCGGCGGTGAGCACCTGGGCGGCGGGCAGGCCCGAGCGGCGCGCGGCGTCCTTCGCCCCGGCCGACGGGGTGAGCAGGTAGGTCGGCTGGTCGGGGTCGACGTAGTCCGGCAGCTCCCCGCTGCCCGACCAGATCGCAAGCGCAGGTCGCGGGGCGCCGCCGGGCCGGAGGGAGGGTCGCAGCAGGTCCGCGCGGCCGCGCACGCCGCGGTAGTCCTCCGCCCGCACTGTCGCGGCCCCCACGAGCACGACGTCGGCGAGCGCCCGCAGCACGGAGAAGAGAAACGAGTCGTCGGGGTCGTGGAGCGAGCCGGAGGTCCCGTCGGCCCCCGCGACCGCGCCGTCGATCGTGGTGGTCATCATCGCGCGCACGTGCACGGCGCCCGGCGGGAGCTCCGGGGCGGCGTACAGCGCGGCGAGCGCGCGGGCGCCCTCGGCGTCGGCCGGGACGGGCACGGGGGAGGGCAGCAGGGCGCGATCGCGCAGCAGCAGGTGCACGGGGACTCCTTCGCACAGGACGGGTGGGACGGGACATACCGCTCCGAAGCACGGCCGGAGGGTGTGTCCTCGATCATCGCGCACCCGGGGAACCGCCCGGGGCACCGCACGCGGCGCGGGATGCGCCCCTACACTGACCGGCGTGACCGACTCCCTCTGCGACCGTCGCCCCGAACCGACCCTCGAACGACTGCTCGCGGACCTCGTGCCCCCGCCCCGCTTCGCCCAGGCGCGCCTGGAGAGCTACGTCCCCGACCCCGCGCACCCCTCCCAGCAGGAGGCCAAGGAGCGCGTCTCCGCCTTCGCCGCCGCCCTCGCCCGGCCGCGCGGCGGATTCCTCTCCCGGCTGCGCCGACGCAGCGAGGCGGCCCGCGGCATCTACCTCGACGGCGGCTTCGGGGTGGGCAAGACCCACCTGCTCACCTCGCTCTTCCACGCGGTCGAGGGGGAGAAGGTCTACGGCACCTTCGTGGAGTACACCGACCTGGTCGGCGCGCTCGGCTTCCAGAAGGCCGTGGACCTGCTGGGGGCCTCGCGCCTGGTCTGCATCGACGAGTTCGAGCTCGACGACCCCGGCGACACCCTGCTGATGACGCGGCTCATCCGGGAGCTCTCCGACCGGGGCGTCTCCATCGTCGCGACCTCCAACACCCTCCCCGACGCGCTCGGCGAGGGTCGCTTCGCCGCCCAGGACTTCCTGCGGGAGATCCAGGCGATGGCCGAGCGCTTCGAGGTGCTGCGGATCGACGGCGAGGACTACCGGCGCCGCGACGGGGTCGCCGAGATCTCCGCCCTGCCCGAGCAGGAGGTGCGCGAGCACGCCGCGGCGCAGGACGGCGCGACCCTCGACGGCTTCGACGAGCTGCTCGCTCATCTCATGCGCGTCCACCCCTCCCGCTACGGCGCCCTGATCGACGAGGTCGCCGCCGCGCACCTCACCGGGGTGCACGGGCTCACCCACCATCACGACGCGCTGCGCTTCGTGGTGCTCGTGGACCGGCTCTACGACCGGGAGGTCCCGGTGCTCCTCTCCCTCGCCCCCGCGGACGGCGCGGAGGCCGACGGCCCGGCCGAGGCGAGCGAGCCCGGGGACGGTGTGCTCGAGGACCTGTTCTCCGCCGAGCTGCTGCGCTCCGGGTACCGCAAGAAGTACCTTCGGGCGCTGTCGCGCCTGGCCTCCCTCGCCCGCGACGGACTCGTCCTCAGCCGCTGAGGCGCGCCCCGCGCAGCACGGCCGCTCCCGCACCGTCCAGGTGCACGCCCCCGTCCTGTCCGTGACGGAGAGGCCCGAAGGAGCCCAGCACCTCCTCGGCGTGGAGCACCCGCCCGTCGGCCGCGGCGAGCGCGCCCGGGCCGCGGTGGGCGAGCACCGAGAGCTCCCCACGATGCATCAGCACCGTCTCCTCGGCGAGCACCTCGACGCGGGTCGCGGCCAGATCGCCCGAGCGCAGCGCCTCGTGCGCGCGGCGCAGCGCGATCAGCTCCCGGTACCACTCCAGCATCCGTCCGTGCTCACCCTCGGTGCGCTCCTCCCAGCGCAGCTGCGAGCCCACGAAGGTCGAGCGCTGCTGCGGGTCGGGCACCTCTGCGGCCCAGCCCATCGCCGCGAACTCCTCGGCGCGGCCGGCGCTGACCAGGGGCCCGAGCTCATCGTCGTGGTCAGTGAAGAAGGCGAAGGGGGTCGAGGCCGCCCATTCCTCGCCCTGGAAGAGCATCGGCGTGCCGGGGCCCAGCAGGATCAGCGCGATCGCGGCGGCATGGGCGCCCGGGGAGATGCCGTGGTGGATCCGGTCGCCGGCGGCGCGGTTGCCGACCTGGTCGTGATCCTGCAGGAAGGTGACGAAGGAATGGCCGTCGTAGTCGGGGGAGGCGGGGTCCACCGGCGCGCCCCACACCCGCCCGCGGAAGCTCGAGTACGTGCCGGCGTGCAGGAAGATCCCCGGCAGCGCCGCGGCGAGCACGTCGGCGTCGCCGAAGTCGGCGTAGTAGCCGGCGCGCTCGCCGGTGGCCCAGGCGTGCACGGCGTGGTGCACGTCGTCGGCCCACTGCATGTCCATCCCCAGTCCGCCCGAGCTCGTCGGCGTGACGGTCGCGGGCTGGTTGCGATCCGATTCGGCGATCAGGGCGAGGGGGCGCCCGGTCTCCTCCTGCCAGGCGGCGACGGCGCCGGCGAGCTCGGCGAGGAAGTGCGGGGAGGAGTCGTCCTTCAGCTCGTGGACCGCGTCGAGCCGCAGCCCGTCCAGCCCCAGCTCCACCAGCCACTGCCGGGCGCTGCCCAGCAGGAAGTCGCGCACCTGGCGGGAGCCGGGCTGGTCGAGGTTCACCGCCTCGCCCCAGGGCGTCTCGTGGCGGTCCGTGAAGTACGGGCCGAACATGCCCAGGTAGTTCCCCGAGGGTCCCAGGTGGTTGTGGACCACGTCCAGCACGACGGCGAGGCCGCGGTCATGGGCGGCGCGCACGAAGCGGGCCAGCGCCTCCGGCCCGCCGTAGGCGGAGTGCACGGCGTACAGCCCCACCCCGTCGTAGCCCCAGCCGCGCTCGCCGGGGAAGGTCGCCAGCGGCATCAGCTCGACCGCGTCCACGCCGAGCTCGACCAGCGCGTCGAGCCGCTCGATCGCCGTGTCGAGGGTGCCGCCGGCGCCGTCCGGCCCCGGGGCGAAGGTGCCCACGTGCACCTCGTAGAGCACGGCCCCGCGCAGGTCCCTGCCCTCCCAGCCCGGTGTCGGCGCGAGCGCCTGCGCGTCGACGACCTCGCTCGCGCCGTGGACGCCGTCCGGCTGGGACAGCGACCGGGGATCCGGCAGCCACAGCTCCCCGTCGTCGAGGCGGAAGGCATAGCGCGCCCCCGCCACGGGCGCCGGGTCCGACAGCTCGAACCATCCCTCCTCGGCCGGGGCCATGGTGTGCACGGTCCCGTCCACGCGGATCTCCACGGCGCCGGCCGACGGGGCCCACACGCGATAGCGGTCCATCGCGCCGAGCGGGGTCGGGGGCTGCGGTGCGGCGATCATCGCGTCTCCTCCAGGTGGTGGGGGACCGGCAGGGCGCCGGTCGGGGTGGCGCCGACGCGCACCAGCAGCGCGACGGGGCTGTCGTCCAGCAGCTCGACCAGCGGGACCATCCCGCCCTCGTGCTCCGCGCCGCCGAGCACGTCGCGCCAGCGGCCCTCGGGCAGGCCGATCCGGCTCTCGCCCCAGCCGCCGCGCTGGGCGAGCCCGTGCGCGAGCCGTGTGACGACGGTGACCACCTCGACCGGTCCCTCACCGCATGCGCGGCCGAAGGCGACGGCATGGCCGGTCGTGGTGGGCAGCGGGCGGTAGGCTGCGTCCCGGCCCTGGAACAGGTCCGGCCGCTCCCGGCGCAGCACCAGCGCACGGTGGGTCAGCCACAGCTTCTCGTCGCCGATCCCCTCGGGACGGGCGCCCTCGATCATCCGTCCGAGGCGGGCGGCGTGCGCGGCGTGGTCGACCTCGCGGCGGTTGTCGGGGTCCACCAGGGAGAGGTCCACGCTCTCGTTGCCCTGGTAGACGTCGGGCACGCCGGGCATCGTGAGCTGCACGAGCTTCTGGCCGAGGATCGCGGCGCGCTGCACGGAAGCCGTGCGCCGGGTCCAGTCGGCGAGGATCGCGGCGACCTCCTCGGACTCCAGCGCCGCTCGCCCCAGGGCCTGCACCTCGCACTCGTACTCGGCGTCCTGCTCGGTCCAGGTGGTGTGGGTCTTCGCCTCGCGCATCGCCTTGGCGAGATACCCCTCGAGCCGGTCCGCGTCCAGCGGCGCGGCCCCGGAGCCGGGCAGCTCCCAGCAGGTGGCCAGGGTCTGCCACAGCAGCAGCTCGATCGCCCCGTCGACCCGGTCACCGCGATGCGCGGAGGTCGCCCGATCCAGGTCCTGCACCACCAGCGCCCACTCGAGCGGCTGCTCGGTGAGGACGGCCAGGCGTGCCCGCACGTCCTCGCTGCGCTTGGTGTCGTGGGTGGACAGGGTGGTCATCGCATCGGGACGGGTGCGCACCATGTGCAGGGCGTGGTCGTGCAGCACATCCGACTCGACCCCGATCCGCTCCGGGTCCGAGCCCACCTCGTTCACGGCCAGGAAGCGCGTGTAGCGGTAGAATGCGGTGTCCTCGAGCCCCTTGGCGTGGACGGGGCCGCAGGTCTGCGCGAAGCGGACCACGACCTCGTCGCGCTCGGCGCTGCGGCTGCGTCCCGCGCTGCCCGCCTCGTCCCCGCACACCAGGGCGACGACCAGCTCGAGGGTCGCGGCGAGGTCCTCGTCGTCCCCGAGCCGGGACTGTGCCCGCGCCGCGGCCTGCTCGATCACGGCCCGCTCGGCGCCGGGGGCGGGCTCGCCCGGGACGATGTAGGCGCGGTAGCGGTCCATCGAGGTCAGCAGCGCGACGACGACCTTCTGGATGTTGCGCCGCGTGGTGTCGCGCAGGCGGATGTCGTCCTGGCAGATCCCGTGGATCAGCGCGGTCAGCCGTTCGATCTCGGCCCACAGGCTGGTGGTGACCACGAGGTCCGTGGACTCGGCGGCGACCTCCTCGAAGGGGCGCAGGTCGCCGGTGCGCCGCTGCCACAGATGGGTCAGGCCCAGCGCGCCGTGCGGGTCGTGGAACAGGCCTGTCACCCGCCACAGCGCGTCGTAGCCGGTCGTGCCCGCGCAGGGGAAGTCGCCGGGCAGGTGCTCCTCGCCCTCGAGGATCTTCTCGATCACGGTCCAGGCCCCGTCGGTGGCGCGCTCGAGATCGCGCAGGTAGCCGCGAGGATCGGAGAGGCCGTCGGGATGGTCGATCCGGTAGCCGTCGATCACGCCCTCGCCCTGCAGCTGCAGGAGCGTGCGATGGGTCGCCTCGAACACGGCGGGGTCCTCGACCCGCACCGCGGCGAGGGTGTCCACGTCGAAGAAGCGCCGGTAGTTCAGCTCCTCGTCGGAGACCTTCCAGTACGCGAGCCGGTACCACTGGCGGTCCAGCAGATCGGCGAGCCCGAGGTGCTCGGTGCCTGCGGCGACGGGCAGCACGTGGTCGTAGTAGCGCACCACGGTCTCCTCGGCGACCGAACCGTCGGCCTGCGGGACCTGCTCGACGCCCATCGTGATCTCCCCGTCGGCGAGGACCGCGCCGACGGGCCGTCCCAGCACCGGCACGAGCACCGATCGCTCGCCGGAGAGCTCGAGGTCGAACCAGTCGGCGAAGGGGGAGGCGGGGCCGTCGCGCAGCACCGACCACAGTGCCCGGTTGTGCCAGATCGGGGTCGGGATCGACATGTGGTTGGGGACGACGTCCACGACGATCCCCATCCCGTGGGCGTGGGCGGTCTGGGCGAGGCGGCGCAGCGCCTCCTCCCCGCCGATCTCCTCGCTGATGCGGGTGTGGTCCACGACGTCGTAGCCGTGGGTCGAGCCGGGCGCGGCCTGCAGCACGGGGGAGCAGAACAGGTGCCCCACGCCGAGCCTGGCGAGATAGGGCACGATCTCCGCCGCGTCGTCGGCGGTGAAGCCGGCGTGCAGCTGCAGGCGGTAGGTCGAGGTCGGGACCCGGCGCACCGCGGGCTGGGCCCCGGTGTCGGCGGGTCGGGAGCGCCGGGACGGCGTCTCCCGGGGCGTGGGACGGGGACGGGTCTCGAGGCTCACTGCGGGGCTCTCCTTCTCGGGGGTCAGGCGCGGACCGTGCGCTCGAGGTCGTCGGCGGTGCGCTCCTCGTCCTCGCCCGTCTCCGGGGGACGCATGAGGATCAGCATCGAATGGCCGGGGCGGACGACCTGCTGGCCGGGGTCGAAGACGGAACCGACGTCGATGGTGTCGCCCGTGCCGAGCACGACCTCCCACTCGGTGCCGTACTCCTCGCCGGGCAGCACGACGTCGACGTCGTTGCCGGAGGCGTTGAACACCACCAGCGCCGAGTCGCCCTCGATCCGTTCGCCGCGGGAGTTGGGCTCGGGGATCGCGGAGCCGTTGAGGAACATGGTCAGGCACTTGTTCTGAGGATCGTTCCACTCCTCCTCGGTCATCGGCTGCCCGTCGGTGCCCAGCCATTCCACGTCCTTGAGCACGGAGCCGGCGTCCTCGCGCACCACGCCCTGCAGGAAGCGGCGTCGGCGGAAGATCGGGTGCTCGCGGCGCAGGGCGATCATGCGCTGGGTGAACCAGAGCATCTCCTCCTGGTGCTCGTCGAGGTCCCAATGCACCCACGACAGCTCGTTGTCCTGGCAGTAGGTGTTGTTGTTGCCCTGCTGGGTGCGTCCCATCTCGTCGCCGTGCAGGATCATCGGCACGCCCTGGCTGACCAGCAGCGTGGCCATGAGGTTCTTGGCGCGGCGCTTGCGCAGTTCGAGCACGGCCTCGTCGTCGGTGTCGCCCTCGATGCCCGAGTTCCAGGAGCGGTTGTGGCTCTCGCCGTCGCCGCCGCCCTCCTGATTGGCCTCGTTGTGCCGCTCGTTGTAGGAGACGAGGTCCCGCATCGTGAACCCGTCGTGGGCGGTGACGAAGTTGATCGACGCGATAGGTGTGCGGCCGGTGTGCTGGTAGAGGTCGGAGCTGCCGGCGAGGCGCGAGGTGAAGTCGCCGACGGTGCCCGGCTCCGAGCGGTGGAAGTCCCGCACCGAGTCGCGATAGCGGCCGTTCCACTCCGACCACAGCGGCGGGAAGCCGCCCACCTGGTAGCCGCCCTCGCCCAGGTCCCACGGCTCGGCGATGAGCTTGACCTGGGAGATGATCGGGTCCTGCTGGATGATGTCGAAGAAGGCGGAGAGCCGGTCCACCTCGTGCAGCTCGCGCGCGAGGGTCGAGGCGAGGTCGAAGCGGAAGCCGTCCACGTGCATCTCGGTGACCCAGTAGCGCAGCGAGTCCATGATCAGCTGCAGCACGTGCGGGGTGCGCATCAGCAGCGAGTTCCCGGTGCCGGTGGTGTCGTAGTAGTGCGCCTCGTCGCCCTCGACCAGGCGGTAGTAGGCGCTGTTGTCGATGCCGCGGAAGCACAGGGTGGGGCCCAGGTGGTTCCCCTCGGCGGTGTGGTTGTAGACCACGTCGAGGATGACCTCGATGCCCGCCTCGTGGAGGTTCTTGACCATCTGCTTGAACTCCTGGACCTGCTGTCCCAGATCGCCCGCATAGGCGTACTCGTTGTGCGGGGCGAAGAACCCGATCGTGTTGTAGCCCCAGTAGTTGCGCAGCCCCTTCTCGACGAGATGGCCGTCCTGCACGAACTGGTGGACCGGCATCAGCTCGACCGCGGTGACGCCAAGCTCCTTGAGGTGCTCGATCACGGCGGGATGGCCCATTGCGACGTAGGTGCCGCGGATGCTGTCGTCGATCTCCGGGTGCAGCATCGTCAGGCCCTTGACGTGCGCTTCGTAGATCACGGTGTCGTGGTATTCGTGCGCCGGCGGATGATCGTTGCCCCAGTCGAAGAAGGGGGAGACCACGACCGAGTGCATGGTGTGGGCGGCGGAGTCCTCGGTGTTGCGCTTCTCGGGGTCCTCGAAGTCGTAGCTGTACAGCGAGGGATGGTTGCTGGCCATCCCGGCGATCGCCTTCGCGTACGGGTCCAGCAGCAGCTTCGAGGGGTCGCAGCGCAGGCCCGCGGCGGGGTCGAAGGGGCCGTGCACGCGGTAGCCGTAGCGCTGGCCGGGCTGGACCGCGGGGAGGTAGACGTGCCACACGTGGGCGTCGACCTCGGTGACCTCGATGCGCCGTTCGGCGCCGTCCTCGTCGAACAGGCACAGCTCCACCCGCTCGGCCGCCTCGGAGAAGAGCGCGAAGTTGGTTCCCGAGCCGTCGAACGTGGCGCCGAGGGGATACGACTTACCTGTCCAGATCTGCATGGCCCCACAGTACTGGGCGCGGGCGAGCGGGGAACGGGGCGCGGCGAGGCGGGCCCGATCGTGATTATTCCGCGAGCTCGGTCGGGCCCCGGCGGGGTCGGCGGGCTCGTCCACGCCGGGGCGGGGACGAGAAAGGCCCCGGCCGGAGCCGGGGCCTTGCATGGTGGGCGATACTGGGATCGAACCAGTGACCTCTTCCGTGTCAGGGAAGCGCGCTACCGCTGCGCCAATCGCCCGTCGCGCCGGAGGCGCGGGGGAGGGATGGAGCGGACGACCGGATTCGAACCGGCGACCCTCACCTTGGCAAGGTGATGCTCTACCAACTGAGCTACGTCCGCACATCGGCTGGGCCGACGAGGAGTCACCTTAGGCGCGCTTCGACCCCCTGTGCAAACCCGGACGGTCTTCAGTGTCCGAGGTCACGGGCGGCAGGGCCGGGGTGCACCGAGGGCTCGTGCCGGCCGGCCGGCCGGGGCTGCGGAGCGCGAGGAGCACCAGAGGTGCTCGGGCTCCGTCCTCGCGCCGCACGGGCGCGGCGCGCCCGTGCGGTCGGATCGACGGCGCCCGAGCGGTCGGATCGGGGAGGGCGATGGGGCCCGGGTGCCGGCGGGACCGGAGGGTCGGCTCGTCGGGTCCGACGCCGCTCCGATGGACCGGGACGCAGGTCACATCCAGAAGTGGCGCGAGCATCCGTCGGGAGCATGTAAGCTTCTTCAAGTCCGATCGAGAGAACGGGCATCACCTCAGGGCGATTGGCGCAGCGGTAGCGCGCTTCCTTCACACGGAAGAGGTCACTGGTTCGATCCCAGTATCGCCCACGGCAGGATCCTCGGATCCCTGTCCTGCGGACGTAGCTCAGTTGGTAGAGCATCACCTTGCCAAGGTGAGGGTCGCCGGTTCGAATCCGGTCGTCCGCTCCGGGGGGATGGCGCTCCCGACCTCGCGTCGGGAGCGCTGTTCCGTATGATGCGAGAGCATCACCCGGTGGGTTGGCCGAGAGGCGAGGCAACGGCCTGCAAAGCCGTGTACACGGGTTCGAATCCCGTACCCACCTCGAACGGCACCTGCCGGTGCCGTCCCGGGCGATTGGCGCAGCGGTAGCGCGCTTCCCTGACACGGAAGAGGTCACTGGTTCGATCCCAGTATCGCCCACCCACGAGAACAGCCCCGGCTCCGGCCGGGGCTGTTCTGCATTCCGGGAAGGGGCGGCGTTCGGGTCGACTGCTCGATGGTTTCCCACGGGTTCGGGTTCTCACGGCCCCGTGTTCTCCCACGGCTCCTGGGCCCCACCTGTCCCGTGGCCTCCGGCGCGACACCGCCGCGTGATCGCCCCCGTTACCGGTCTGTCGCAAGATGGCGACATAGGATCGCGATACCGCGACCGAGGTGCGACAACGCCGCCACATCGCGTCGATAGCGTCGAGAGCAAGCGGACGGCAGGGGGTCGTCCACCACCGCCCGAGGAGGCGCAGCATGAACGCCACAGCACGCACCAGCAGCCGCATCGTCCGGGGCCTCGCCGCCGCCGCACTGATCACGGCCCTGGCCACCGGCTGCCAGTTCGGCATCGGCGGCGAGGACGAGGAGCCCACCGGCTCCGGCACCACCGCCGAGCAGGGCGAGGCACCCGCGGGCGACGGATCCGGCACCAGCGAGGAGGCCCCGCGGGCCTCCGACGGCGGGGGAGAGGCGGGCAGCGGCGGATCCGGAAGCTCCGATACCGGCAGTGAGGACGACGTGGCGGACGAGAGCGCTGCCGCAGCCGGCGTGGACCTCACCGACCTGGGCGACCCCGTCGCCACGGCCGAGATCCCCGCCAGTGTCGAGGGCGACCCGGAGGCGACTATGACCGTCCAGCTGTTCGGCCTGGAGAAGCAGGGCGAGACGGTGGTGGCGACCTTCGCCTTCACCGTGAACAGCGAGGACGGTTCCGACGAGCAGCGCCAGCTCTACCACTACCTGGGGAACACGGGCTGGCAGCCCTACGCGATCGACACCGTGAACCTCAACAAGCACGGCGTGCTGGGTGGATCCACGACGGGGCAGACCGACTACCAGGGCACGCGCTTCAAGCCTGGCCAGACGTTCTACGCCTACGCCTCCTTCGCCGCCCCGCCGGCGGACGTGACCGCCATGGACGTGATGATGGTGGATGGTGCCCCGATGGCCACGGGGGTGGAGATCCGATGATCTGCTCGACCGCCCGCCACACGATCCCTCGGAGCATCGGAACGGCTGTGCTGACCGCCGCGCTGCTCATCGGTGCCGGTGCCGCTCTGGCCGACGACATCGAACCCCTGGATCCGAACATCACCGCGCTGGATCGCAACATCACCCCGCTCGGCGATGAGGTGACCGAGGGCGAGACCACCACCATCACCCTGGAATCGGACATCCTGTTCGACTTCGGCTCCACCGAGCTCTCCGACGCCGCCGTCACGAAGATCGGCGAGCTGGTGGCCGAGGCGCCGCAGGGAGGGACGGTCTCCGTGGACGGCCACACCGACGACGTCCCCTACCACCGCGGCAACGACGTCCTCTCGACGGAACGCGCCCAGTCCGTCGCGGACGCGATCGCCGCCGCCCGCCCCGATCTGGAGCTCACCGTCACCGGCCACGGCGACAGTGACCCCGTGGCCCCGAACAGCTCCGGCGGCGAGGACAACCCTGAGGGGCGCGCCGAGAACCGCCGCGTCGAGATCCGCTATGACGGGTGAGCGCCCGCGGGTCCTGCTGGTGGACGACGACGCCACGATCCGTGAGCACCTCACCGGGGTGCTCGAGCGCAGCGGCCTCGACGTCCACGCGGCGGCCGACGGCGCCGAGGCCCTGCGCAGCATCGAGGAGAGCGCCCCGGACCTGGTGATCCTGGACGTGATGATGCCGGTGATGGACGGCCGGGAGGCCCTGCGTCGCATCCGGGCGGGACACGACTGGCTGCCGGTCATCCTGCTCACCCAGGTGGGGGAGAGCTTCGAGCGTGCCGCAGCCCTGGACGAAGGGGCAGACGACTACCTCAACAAGCCTTTCGACCCGCAGGAGCTGCTGGCTCGGATCAGGGCCGTGCTGCGCCGCAGCAGCCGGGGCTCCGTCCCCCTCAGCGCCGCCCAGGCGCTGAGGGCCGGGGCGCTGCGGATCGACCGCCCGGCGCGGCGGGTGTTCCTCGGCGATGTCGAGAAGCAGCTCACCCCCCGGGCGTTCGCCCTGCTGGAGTTCCTCATGTCCCATCCGGACGAGGTGTTCGGCCGCGAGCGCCTGCTGCAGACGGTGTGGGGGTTCGACGCCATCGTCACCAGCCGTGCCGTGGACCACCGGGTGGCGGAGATCCGCCGGGTCCTCGGCGAGGACGCCGCGGCCGCCTCGTACGTGGAGACCGTGCCGGGGCTCGGCTACCGCTTCGTGCATCCGGTGGAGCGCGGATGAGTGCGAGGACGCAGGAGGATCTGAGGATCCTGGCCGGCGCGGTGATCGTCCCCGCCGTGCTGGGCCTGGCGCTCTCGGTGATCTGGTGGGCCGCCGGTGGTGACGGGACGTTCTACATGACGGTGTCCCTGCCATGGCTGCCGTTCGCCGTGGGCCTGCTGATCAGTGCCCTGCTGCTGCCGGCGCTGGTGACCCTGATCGCGATGCGCCGTCACGTCGAGCAGGTGCGCCGCCGCACCGTCCAGGAGCAGACGGCCAGCAGGCGCCGACTGCTCGCGCGACTGGACCACGAGATCAAGAACCCCATCCAGGGGATCCGTGCCGCGCTCGCCGACGAGCCCTCGGAGCGGCAGCGCGCCAGCATCGACGCCCAGTCACAGCGCCTGACCAGTCTCCTCGGGGATCTGCGCAAGATCGGCGAGGTGGAGCACACCGCGCTCGAGCTCACCACCATCGATCCGGCAGCCCTCGTCGAGGAGGCCGTCGCCACCATCACCGAGGCTCCCGGCGCCGGCGAACGGCGCATCGCCGTCTCGCTGCCCACCGCTCCGCGTCCGCTCCCGCCGATCGTGGGGGATGAGGACCTGCTTTTCCTGGCACTGGTGAACGTGCTGACCAACGCCGTGAAGTACTCCGCCCCGGGGGACGCGATCGAGGTGCGGGGCCGCGCCGCCGAGGACGTGGTGGTGCTGGAGATCGCCGACACCGGACGCGGCATCGCGCCCGAGGAGCTGGACCTGGTGTGGGAGGAGCTGGGGCGGGCCCAGGAGGCTCGCTCCGTCGAGGGCTCCGGCCTGGGCCTGCCGATGGTCCGCGCCATCGTCGAGCGCCACGGCGGGACGGCGCGCCTGGACTCCTGGCACGGGGAGGGATCCACGCTCACCCTGAGCCTGCCCGCCGATGGACCGACGGCGGGCGGCTGAGAGACCGGTCATCCGCCGTCCACGGCCCGTCGGAGCATCGCGACGGTGCCCATGGCCACACCGAGAACAGCCCACGCCACGAGCCACCAGGGCTCGTCCCCGTTGCTAGGGTCGGAAGTGACGCATCTCGCATCAGGCCCCCGGCCGCTGATGCCTACGACACCCCACAAGGAGCCCACCCATGCGTGTACTCGTCATCCGTGCCCACCCCCTCGACTCCAGCAAGTCCCGGTCCATGGCCATGGCCGACGTGTTCCTCGAGGAGCTGCGGTCCTCGCACCCCGACGCTTCCGTCGACGACGTGCGCCTGTACGAGACCGCCGTGCCCGAGATCGACCTGGACATGATGACCGGCTGGGAGCGCCTGGCAGACGGTGAGCACTTCTCCCACCTGACCGGGCCCCAGCAGAACAAGCTCGCCCTGTTCGACCAGTACACCAAGCAGTTCCAGGCGGCCGATCTGGTGGTGATCGCCAACCCCCTGTGGAACCTGTCCGTGCCCACCCGCCTGAAGGCCTGGATCGACACCATCAGCCGGGCCGGGGTCACCTTCCGGTACACGGAGGACGGCGCCGCGGAAGGCCTGGTCAAGGGCAAGACGGTGGTCCACCTGCAGGCCAGTGGCGGCCATTTCGACCAGCAGGACCCGGCCTGCCTCTACATCAGGGGAATGTTCTCGTTCCTGGGGTGCGAGGTGCACACGGTGGCCGCGGAGGGCATGGACCATGAGCCCGACCGTGCCGAGAAGATCCTGGAGGAGGCTCACGACAGGGTGCGGGAGCTGGCGCGCGGGCTCTGAGCCGCCAGCCCGGTGCGGGGCGGGTGGCTCAGGGTGGCGGTGGCCGGCGGGAAGCGAGTGCGCACGGCCGGTGCGGGGCACTCTCGCGCCCGTCTACGATGGCTCGTGGAGCCGGCACCGTAGGCCGGATCGCGACCCCTCAATGCAAGGAGCATCACCGTGGCCCAGTTCGACATCACCCTCGACGGCAGTCCCCAGCAGGTCGAGGAGGGCACCACCGGCACCGAGCTCTTCGAGGGGCGCGGCGAGGTCATCGCCCTGCGCATCGACGGAGAGCTGCGTGACCTCTACACCCCGCTGGCCGCAGGCCAGGTGGTCGAGGCCGTGGACATCTCCAGCCAGGACGGCCTGTCGATCCTGCGCCACAGCGCCGCCCACGTGCTCGCCCAGGCCGTGCAGAAGGTGAACCCCGACGCCAAACTGGGCATCGGCCCGCCCATCACCGACGGCTTCTACTACGACTTCGATGTCGCCGAGCCCTTCACCCCGGAATCCCTCAAGGCCCTGGAGAAGGAGATGAACCGGATCGTCAAGGAGGGCCAGCGCTTCGTGCGCCGCGACATCTCCGACGACGACGCCCGCTCGGAGGAGGTCGACGAGCCGTACAAGCTCGAGCTGATCGGCCTGAAGTCCAACGCCGGGGAGGCCGCCGAGGGCGCCGCCGTCGAGGTGGGCGAGGGCGGGCTGACCATGTACGACAACGTGAACCGCCGCGGTGAGGTGGTCTGGACGGACCTGTGCCGCGGCCCGCACCTGCCCACCACCAAGCTGATCGGCAACGGGTTCGCCCTCACCCGCTCGGCGGCCGCCTACTGGCGCGGCAGCGAGAAGAACCCGATGCTGCAGCGCATCTACGGCACCGCCTGGCCCTCCAAGGAGGAGCTGCGCGCCTACCAGGAGCGGATCGCCGAGGCCGAGCGCCGGGACCACCGCCGCCTGGGCAGCGAGCTGGACCTGTTCTCCTTCCCCGACGAGATCGGCTCGGGGCTGCCGGTGTTCCACCCCAAGGGCGCCATGGTGCGCATGGAGATGGAGGACTACTCGCGCCGCCGCCACGTCGAGGCCGGGTACTCCTTCGTGAACACCCCCCACATCACCAAGGGGCAGCTGTTCCAGACCTCCGGGCACCTGGACTGGTACGCCGAGGGCATGTACCCCGCCATGCACATGGACGAGGAGCGCGACGCCGAGGGCAACATCACCAAGCAGGGCCAGGACTACTACCTCAAGCCCATGAACTGCCCCATGCACAACCTGATCTTCCGCTCCCGGGGCCGCTCCTACCGGGAGCTGCCGCTGCGGTTGTTCGAGTTCGGCACCGTCTACCGCCACGAGAAGTCCGGTGTGGTGCACGGCCTCACCCGTGCCCGCGGTTTCACCCAGGACGACGCCCACATCTACTGCACCCGCGAGCAGATGCGCGATGAGCTCACCACGCTGCTCACCTTCGTGCTGGACCTGCTGAAGGACTACGGGCTGGACGACTTCTACCTCGAGCTGTCCACCAAGAGCCCCGAGAAGTTCGTGGGCGACGACGCCACCTGGGAGGAGGCCACCCGCACCCTGGAGGAGGTGGCCACCGCCTCCGGGCTGGACCTGGTCCCCGACCCGGGCGGTGCCGCCTTCTACGGCCCCAAGATCTCCGTGCAGGCCAAGGACGCCATCGGCCGCACCTGGCAGATGTCCACCATCCAGCTGGACTTCAACCTGCCCGAGCGCTTCGAGCTGGAGTACACCGCCCCCGACGGCTCCCGCCAGCGCCCGGTGATGATCCACCGCGCCCTGTTCGGCTCGATCGAGCGGTTCTTCGGCGTGCTGGTGGAGCACTATGCGGGAGCGTTCCCGGTCTGGCTCGCGCCGGTCCAGGTGGTCGGCATCCCGGTCGCCGCGGAGTACGTGCCCTACCTCGAGGAGATCGCTGCGAAGCTGCGCACCCACGGCGTGCGGGTCCAGGTGGATGCCTCCGACGACCGGATGCAGAAGAAGATCCGCACCCACACCAAGGAGAAGGTGCCCTACCTGCTCATCGCCGGCGGCGAGGACCAGGAGAAGGGCGCGGTCTCCTTCCGCCTGCGCGACGGCAGCCAGGACAACGGCATCGACGTCGACGAGGCCGTGGAGCGGATCGTCACCGCGATCGCCGACAAGGTGCAGGTGTGAGCCCGGCCGACCAGCGCGGCGGGGAGCCCTCGCTCGAGGACGCCCGCGACTTCGCGGGCGTCCCCGACGACACCCAGCGGCTGTGGACCCCGCACCGGATGGCGTATATCGGCGGCGAGAACAAGCCCGAGGACCCGCACGACGACGAGCAGTGCCCCTTCTGCGCGGGGCCGCGCCGCAGCGACGAGGACTCGCTCATCGTCCACCGCGGCCGCGTCGCCTACGCGATCCTGAACCTCTACCCCTACAACTCCGGCCATCTGCTGGTGTGCCCGTACCGGCACGTCTCGGACTACACGGAGCTGACCGAGGAGGAGGTGGCGGAGGTCGCCGAGATCACCCGCACCGCGATGACCGTGATCCGCGAGGTCTCCGGCCCCGCGGGCTTCAACCTGGGCATGAACCAGGGCGAGGTCGCGGGCGCCGGGATCGCCGCCCACCTGCACCAGCACGTGGTGCCGCGCTGGGCGGGGGACGCGAACTTCCTGCCCATCGTCGGCCGCACCAAGGCCCTCCCGATCCTGCTCGCGGACACCCGTCGGCTCTACGCCGAGGCGTGGCCCGGCGGCGGCGGGGCCTGAGCTAGCATGGCCGAGCGCATCCGGGGGGAGCGCCGGGCGGACGGCGGGAGCCGACCGACCGCGACCGAGCACCGGGGGAGAGGCAGGGCCACGCTGTGACCAGCTCGACCGGCGCGCCCGCGCGCCAGCCCGGCCCGCCGCGGGCCGTCGGCCCCGGTGCCGCCGCCCCGGCCGGTCCCGACCCCGGGTACGGCTACGACATCGCCCGCACCGATCCCCGCGCCCCCGGCCGGCTCGGCCCGGGTGCCCCTGCCGCCGCCCGACCCCGCCGACGCTGGCTGCGCTGGGTGCTGCTGGTCGCCTCGCTGCTGGGCATACTCGCCTCCCTGGTCGTGCTGTACCTGGTGGTGATCAGGCCGCTCGGCATCGGCACCGCGCTGGTCGCCCTCACCGCGGCGCTCGTGCCGGTCGCGCTCGTGCTCGGCGCGGTGTGGTGGCTGGACCGGTACACGCCGCAGCCCCGGCTCTCGCTCGTCTCCGCCTTCGCCTGGGGCGCGATCGGCTCCGTGCTGCTGTCGCTGTTCTTCGGGACCTTCTTCGACGCCTGGATCTCCCCGCAGGAAGAGACCGAGCTGATCGACTCCTTCCTCGGCGCGACCGTGCAGGCACCGGTGATCGAGGAGACGATGAAGTCCGCGGGCCTGTTCGCCCTGCTCGTCTGGGGGCGCCGGTACATCTCCGGTCCGCTCGACGGCGTCGTCTACGCCGCCCTCATCGCGGGCGGCTTCGCCTTCACCGAGAACATCCTCTACTTCGGCAACTCGTTCCATCAGGCGCAGGCCGCCGGGACGGTCGACGTCTTCTGGCAGACCTTCTTCCTGCGCGGCATCCTCTCGCCCTTCGCCCACGTGTCCTTCACCGCCCTGTGCGGCCTCGGCCTCGGCATCGCGGCCGAGCGCCGCTCGCTGATGCTCTACTTCGGCCTGGGCCTCGGCGGGCTGTCGCTCGGGATGGCGCTGCACGCGCTGTGGAACGGCTCGAGCTTCTTCCTCCCGGTGGACCCGGAGGCGCCGCTGGCCGGGTTCCTGCGCTACTACGTCACCGTGCAGGTGCCGATCTTCCTGCTGCTGGTGGGCATCGTGCTGTTCCTGCGCCTGCGGGAGAAGCGGATCCTGCGCCGCCAGCTGTCCGAGTACGGCAGGGCGGGCTGGTTCTCGCCCGACGAGGTCGAGATGCTGGTCTCGATGCGTCGACGCCGTCGCGCCGAGACCTGGGCGGGCCGCCACGGCGCCGTCGCCCGGATGGGCATGCACGATCTGATCCGCGCCGCGATCTCGCTGGGCATGGAGCGGCACAGCGTCCTGTTCGGCCGGCCGACGGCGAGGACCCGCGCCCGCGAGCGCGAGCTGCTCGAGCAGATCACCGCCGATCGTCGCCTGATCGGTGCGCTGACCGCCCCCGTCGTCCGCGGCTGACCGCCTCGCGGGGCGCGGCCGGACGACACGGCGGGATGCGGCGGAGCCGCATCGGCGGGGACTCGACGGCGCGGTCGGCGGAGAGGCCCGGCGGTGCGCGGCGTGGAGCGCCTTCGCCGTACCACTAGGATGGTGCGGCGATCCGCCACCCCATGGCGGACCATCGGAAGGAGCGAGATGTCCGGGCATTCCAAGTGGGCGACGACCAAGCACAAGAAGGCCGTCATCGATGCCAAGCGCGGCAAGCTGTTCGCCAAGCTGGTGAAGAACATCGAGGTGGCCGCACGCATGGGCGGCCCCGACCCATCGGGCAACCCGACGCTCTACGACGCCATCCAGAAGGCGAAGAAGACCTCCGTCCCCAATGACAACATCGACCGCGCCGTCAAGCGCGGCGGCGGGCTCGACGGCGGCGGCGTCGACTACGAGACGCTGATGTACGAGGGCTACGCCCCGGGCGGCGTCGCCGTGCTGGTCGAGTGCCTCACCGACAACAAGAACCGCGCCGTCTCCGAGGTGCGCCTGGCCTTCAACCGCAACGGCGGCAACATGGCGGACTCCGGCTCGGTCTCCTATCTCTTCGAGCGCCGGGGCGTGGTCACCGTCGCCAAGGGCGAGAACACCGAGGACGACCTGCTCGAGGTCGTGCTGGACGCCGGCGCCGAGGAGATCAACGACGAGGGCGAGACCTTCGAGATCCTCACTGAGGCCACCGACGTGGTCGCCGTGCGCACCGCGCTGCAGGAGGCGGGGATCGACTACGAGAGCGCCGAGGTGCAGTTCGTGCCTACCATGCGCACCCCCGTCGACCTCGAGGGCGCGCAGAAGGCGCTTCGCCTGATCGACGCGCTCGAGGACAGCGACGACGTGCAGGCCGTCTACTCCAACCTCGACATCCCCGACGACGTCGCGGCCCAGCTGGACGAGCAGGAGTGAGCGGGCGGGACGGCGCGGTCGCGGCCTGGGCCGCGTCGTCCCCTCGGCCGCACCGCCGACGCGGGCCGCACCACCCGGACCGGGGAGAGGTCCGTTGACACCGCCGACGGCGATGCCGGGAGGGGAGGAGCGCAGATGACGACCCTGCGTGTGCTGGGGGTCGACCCCGGGCTGACCCGCTGCGGGATCGGCATCGTCGACGCGATCGGCGGGCGACGCGCTCGTCTCGTCCACGCGGGCGTGATCCGCTCGGACTCCGAGCAGCCGCTCGAGCGGCGCCTGCTCGGCATCGCCCTCGGGCTGCGCGCCGTGCTCGAGGAGTTCGCCCCCGACGCCGTCGGCGTGGAGCGGGTGTTCAGCCAGTCCAACATCTCCACCGTGATGGGCACCGCTCAGGTCTCCGGTATCGCGCTGCTCGAGGCGGCGGAGCGCGGCATCCCCGTCGCGCTGCACACCCCCTCGGAGGTCAAGGCCGCCGTGACCGGCAGCGGGCGGGCGGACAAGAAGCAGATCCAGTCGGTGCTGGTGAAGGTGCTGGGCCTGGACGCGGCGCCCCAGCCCGCGGATGCCTCCGATGCCGTCGCGATCGCGCTGACCCAGCTGTGGCGGGGCGGCGGCCCCGTGGCGCTGGATCGCACCGGCGGCGCCCGCACGAGCGCGCAGTCCGTGTGGGCCGAGGCGGAGCGCAGGGCCCGACGCGCCCGGGAACGCTCGACCTCCCGCCAGTGATCGAACAGGTGTTCTAGGGTGGTGGCGTGATCGCATCCCTGACCGGGCGGGTCGTTCGCCTCGACCTCGACGCCCTCGTGCTCGAGGTGGCCGGCATCGGCTACCTCGTGCGCACCACGCCGCAGGCCCTCGCCGCGACCCGTCACGGGGCCGAGCTCACCCTGCACACCGAGCTCGTCGTCCGCGAGGACTCCCTGACCCTCTACGGCTTCCCCCAGGCGGAGGAGGCCGAGACCTTCCGCATCGTGCAGTCCGT
The DNA here is from genome assembly GCF_025669985.1 of Brachybacterium atlanticum. Taxonomy (NCBI): domain Bacteria; kingdom Bacillati; phylum Actinomycetota; class Actinomycetes; order Micrococcales; family Dermabacteraceae; genus Brachybacterium; species Brachybacterium atlanticum. Next base: position 29,615 of record NZ_JAKJJW010000022.1, read on the forward strand.
CACCGGGATCGGCCCGCGCACGGCGCTGGCCGTGCTGGCGGTGCTCGACCCGGAGGAGCTGCGCCGCGCCGTCGCCGAGCAGGACGTGAAGACCATCACCCGCACCCCGGGCATCGGCCCGAAGGTCGCCGGCCGGATGCTCCTCGAGCTCGGCGGGAAGCTGCCCGCGCCGAGCGAGGCCTCGCCGGAGGCGGCGTCGGCCCCGGGTACGGCCCCCGGCGGCCCCGACGCCGACGTGGTCGAGGCCCTCGTCGGGCTCGGCTGGGCGGAGAAGGCGGCGCGCAGCGCCGTCGAGGCCGCGCGCGAGGAGGGCGGGGAGCAGGTCGACGCCGCCGCGCTCCTGCGCACGGCTCTGCGCGGTCTCGGAGGACATCGATGAGCGCGCGGGCGGCGGGCCGCGAGGAGGAGCCGGCCGGCAGGTCCTTCGCCGACGGCTCGTGGGAGGCGACCGAGGACGCGCCGCACACCGTGACGAGCCCCGAGTCGATGCCGCCCGAGCGCACCGCGGAGGCCGCGCTGCGCCCGCGTCGGCTGGAGGAGTTCGTGGGACAGCAGGTGGTGCGCGACCAGCTCTCCCTCGTGCTCGACGCCGCCGCGGCGCGCGGCCGCGCCCCCGAGCACATGCTGCTCTCGGGACCGCCGGGCCTGGGCAAGACGACCCTCGCCATGATCATCGCCGCCGAGCTCTCCGCCCCGCTGCGCATCACCTCGGGACCTGCGATCCAGCACGCCGGCGATCTCGCCGCGATCCTCTCCTCCCTCGACGAGGGGGAGGTGCTCTTCATCGACGAGATCCACCGCCTCGCGCGGCCCGCCGAGGAGATGCTGTACATCGCCATGGAGGACTTCCGCGTCGACGTGGTGGTCGGCAAGGGCGTCGGCGCGACGTCGATCCCGCTGGACCTGCCGCCCTTCACCGTCGTCGGCGCCACCACCCGCGCCGGTCTCCTCCCGGCGCCGTTGCGCGACCGCTTCGGGTTCATCGGCCACCTCGACTTCTACGCCGCCGAGGAGCTGCGCGAGGTGGTGCGCCGCTCCGCCGTGCGGCTCGAGGTCGAGCTCGAGGACCGCGCGGCGATCGAGATCGCATCCCGCTCCCGCGGCACCCCCCGCATCGCCAACCGTCTCCTGCGCCGCGTGCGCGACTGGGCCCAGGTGCGCGGCAGCGGCGACCTCGACCTCGGCGCCGCGAAGGAGGCGCTGCGGGTCTACGAGGTCGACGACCGGGGCCTGGACCGTCTGGACCGCGCGGTGCTCAGTGCCCTGTGCGGCCGCTTCGCCGGCGGACCGGTGGGCCTGTCGACCCTCGCCGTCGCGGTGGGGGAGGAGACCGAGACGGTCGAGACGATGATCGAGCCGTATCTCGTGCGCGAGGGATTCCTGCTGCGGACCCCGCGCGGCCGGGCGGCCGCCCCCGCCGCCTGGGAGCACCTCGGCCTCGAGCCGCCCGCAGGGGCGGAGGGCGCCTCGCCCATGCTCGGCCGCTTCTGAGCCCGGGCACCGGCTGGGAGGACCGCGGCGGACCGACGGGTACAGTGGGGCGGTCAGTCGCCCGCGGCAGGCTCTCCCCCGTGCAGCAGCACGATCCCGAGGGGCTGTCCGTCGAGAGGAAAACCGTGGACCTCCTTCCCATCCTGCTGATCATCCTCGTGATGATGCTGCCCCTGTTCCTGCTCTCCCGCAGCCAGCGCAAGGCGCAGGCCAAGCAGCAGGAGCTCGTCAAGAAGCTCGGCGTGGGCGACGAGGTGCGCACGCACTCGGGCTTCTACGGACTGATCGTCGAGGAGTACGACGACGTGGTGGTGCTCGAGTCGGAGGACGGCACGCAGACCAAGTGGGCACGCATGGCGATCGCGATGGCCGTGGACCCGGTCGAGGACGAGCAGGGCGAGGCCCTCGAGGGCGAGACCCTGGAGGGCGAGGCCGTCGAGGGCGTCACCCCCGAGGGCGCCGACTCCCGCGAGGCGCAGGACACCTCCGCCGCCGGCCAGGTCCCCGGCGTCACCGTCGCCGACGAGGACCCCCGCGAGGACGGCTCCGCACGCGGGCGCTGACCCGGCCCGCGCCGCGCGCCCGGCCGCGCACGACGCCGCACGACCCCGCGGGGCCTCCTCGCCCCGCCCTCCGCTCCCTGGCCCGTCGTCCTGAGGAATCCCCACCATGCCTGCACGCCGCATCGCCCTGGCGACCCTCGCGGTGCTGATCCTGCTGCTCGGCGGCGGGATCGGCGCCGGGGTCTGGAAGGGTGGCTGGCAGCCCGCCCCCAAGCTCGCCCTCGACCTCGAGGGAGGCACCCAGGTCATCCTCCAGGCGCAGTCGCGCGACGGCTCCGCGATCGACGAGACCGCGATGGAGCAGGCGCGGCAGATCATGAGCCAGCGCATCAACGCGATGGGCGTGGCGGAGACCGAGATCACCGTCCAGGGCGGCACGAACATCGTGATCGACGTGCCCGGGCAGATGGACCAGGAGACCTCCGCCGCGATCCGTCAGACCGCCGCGATGTCCTTCCGCCCCGTGCTCGGCGTGGTCGCGCCCGAGGGCAGCGGCGAGGCGCTCGCCTCCGACGGCGGCGGCGACTCCGATACCGGTGGCGACGAGACCGCCGAGGAGGCCTCCGAGGCCCCCGCCGATCCCTCCCAGCAGCTCTTCTCCGGCCCGCTCAGCGACGACTCCTCGATGGCTCCCGCGACCGGGACCGGCGAGGGCGACCTGCCCTACCCGGCCTGGAGCATGGACTGGATGACCCCCGAGGTCCAGACCGAGCTGATGAGCGCGGACTGCGTCGATCCCGCCGCGCAGCAGGAGCGCGCCACGGAGACCGCCGCCGATGAGCCGATGGTCGCGTGCGCCCCGGACGGGAGCGCGAAGTACCTGCTGGGTCCCGAGGTCATCGCGGGCTCCTCGATCGAGAGCTCCTCCGTCGCCTCGGACGTCACCCCGACCGGTCAGCCGACCGGCTACTACGTCGTGAACATGTCCTTCGACGAGACCGCCGCGGAGTCCTTCTCGACCATGACCGGCGCCCTGTACAACGGCGAGGGCGCCACCGCCGCCTTCGGCATCGTGCTGGACGGGATGGTCATCTCCGCTCCCGAGGTGCAGGAGCCGTCCCCGGGCGGCGAGGCGTCGATCTCCGGCAACTTCTCCCAGGAGCAGGCGACCCAGCTCTCGGACCAGCTGCGATTCGGTGCGCTGCCGCTCGAGTTCGAGGTCGCCTCCGAGCAGCAGATCTCCGCCACCCTCGGCGCGGACCAGCTCCAGATGGGCCTTATCGCGGGCCTGATCGGGCTCGCGCTCGTGGTGGCCTACGCCTTCGCGCAGTACCGCGTGCTCGCGATCGTGACGACCTCGAGCCTGCTCATCATGGGCATGTTCACCTACGCCACCCTCACGGTGCTCTCGAACATCCCCGAGATCGGCTACCGCCTCTCCCTCGCGGGCGTGGTCGGCCTGATCGTCGCGGTCGCGTTCACCGCGGACTCGTTCATCGTCTACTTCGAGCGCGTGCGCGACGAGATCCGCGACGGCCGCGGGATCGCCGCGGCCGTGGACCACGGCTGGGAACGCGCCAAGCGCACCATCCTCGCCTCCGACACGGTCAACATCATCGCGGCCGTGGTGCTGTACCTGCTCTCCACCGGCGGCGTGCGTGGCTTCGCCTTCGTGCTGGGGCTGACCACTCTGCTGGACCTCCTGGTCGTCTTCCTCTTCACGCATCCGGTGCTGCAGGCGCTCGTGCGCACGCGCTTCTTCGGGAAGGGCCATCCGTGGAGCGGCCTGGACCCGGCGCGGCTGGACCGCGACGTGCCCGCCTACGCCGGGCGCGGACGCGTCCGCCTCGGCGAGGAGCGCGGCCGCGGCGGTCGCCGCGGCGCCCGCGCGCAGGAGGAGGCCGAGCGCGAGCCGATCGCGGTGCGCCGCGCCCGTGAGGCCCGGGAGGCGCGCGAGGCGCACAAGGCCCGTGACGGGGTCCCCGCGGACGGCGCCGCCGACGACGGCACCCCTGCCGACGAGGACACCGACGAGACCGAGGAGCAGGGCCGATGAGCACCACCTTCGCCACCTTCGGCAACGACCTCCACGCCGGCAGGCGGATCCTGCCGATCGTCTCCCGCCGACGCATCTGGTACCTGATCAGCATCGTCGTCGTGGTGCTGCTGGGCGCCCTCGCGGTCATGCGAGGGCCCAACCTCGGCATCGAGTTCACCGGCGGCTCCGAGTTCCAGATCGCCGGGGTCTCCGACACCGAGCAGTCCTCCGCCCGAGAGGTCGTGCGCGAGCATCTGCCGGACAACGAGCCGAAGGTCACCCAGCTCGGCAGCGACACCCTGCGCGTGCAGACCGAGCAGCTCGACTCGGTCCAGACGGCCGAGCTCGCCGGAGAGCTCGCCACGGCCTACGGGGTGCCCGCCGACGCGGTCTCGACCTCCTACATCGGCCCGGTGTGGAGCGGCGACGTCACCCAGAAGATGGCCCGCGGCGTCGTGGTCTTCCTGGTCCTGGTCGCCGCGATGATGGCGCTCTACTTCCGCGACCTCAAGGCGTCCCTCGCCGCGATGATCGCGCTGGGCCACGACATGCTGCTCACCGCCGCGGTGTACGGCGTGGTCGGCTTCGAGATCACGCCCGGCACGGTCATCGGCTTCCTCACCGTCATGGGCTACTCGCTCTACGACACCATCGTCGTGTTCGACAAGGTGCGGGAGAACACCGCGGACCTCACAGGCCAGCGCCGACGCACCTTCGCCGAGCTCGTCGAGCTCGCCGCGAACCAGACCCTGGTGCGGTCGATCAACACCTCCGTCGTCGCGCTGCTGCCGATCGGCTCGATCCTCGCCATCGGCGCGTTCCTGCTCGGCGCCGGCACCCTCAAGGACATCTCCCTCGCCCTGTTCATCGGGATCATCGCCGGCACCTACTCCTCGATCTTCCTCGCCCCGGGGCTGCTCGTGGACCTCCGCCGGCGCGAGGACACGATCGCCCGCCACACCGTCGCCCTCGAGCGGGCGCGCCGCGGAAAGACCGGCTCGACGTCCGAGGACTCTCCCGGGAGCCCCCGCGGGGAGGACGCCGCGACCCGCTCCGACGGCGCTGACCCCGACGCCGCGGACCCTGATGCCGCTGACCCTGCGGACGCCGACGCGGCGGAGGAGGGGGAGGGGCGCCCCCCGGAGGCCGACCCCGCCGACGAGGACGACGGCACCGTCGGCCGCGACGCCGCACCCCGCTCCGCCCGGCAGCAGCCGCGCAGGACCACCCGACGCCGACGCTCCGGCAGGTGAGGAACCGATGAACGACCCGCAGACCGCCCCTGCCCCGCTCCGCACCGCGGAGGAGATCCCCGCCGCGGCCGAGATCGAGGCGCTCCGCAGCACGCACATCGCCGAGTACCCGGACTTCCCGACCCCCGGCGTGCTCTTCCGCGACATCACCCCGCTGCTGCGCGACGCGAACGCGCTGCGACGCGTGATCCGCTACTGGACCACGCTGCTGCCCGAGGGCATCGACTACATCGTCGGCACCGAGGCCCGCGGCTTCGTGCTCGGTGCACCGCTCGCCTACGAGCTCGGCGCCGGGTTCATCCCGGTGCGCAAGGCGGGCAAGCTCCCCGGTCGCCCGGCCGGGCTGAAGTACGACCTCGAGTACGGCAGCGCCGAGATCCAGATCCCCGAGAACTCGCTCCCGGCCGGCGCGCGGACCCTCGTGCTCGATGACCTGCTCGCGACCGGCGGGACCGCCGCGGCGACGGTCGAGCTCACCCGACGCTTCGACGTCGAGCTGCTCGGTGCCTCCTTCCTCATCGAGCTCGAGGGCCTCGGCGGCCGCGACCTGCTGCCGGACGTGCCGCTGACCACTGTCTGGTCCATCCCCGACTGATCTCCGGGGCGTCGCCGTCCGCCGCCGGCGGACGCGGCGCGCACCCCAGACACCCGCGCGTAGACTGTGCCTTCCACGCAGGGAGGTGTGCATGCACGAGCGGACCGCATCAGAGCAGGCCGGGGCCGATACCGGCCCGGCCGACCAGGCCGCGCGCCCTCCCGCCACCTCGCCCGCACAGCCGGACTCGCCGCGCACCCCTTCGACCGCGCCGCGACGCTCCCGCTCGCGCCTGTCCTTCTTCGCCCCGCGCTCCTCCCCGGTGGATCCGCTGCTCGCACCGCTGCTGGAGACGATGACGGCGGTGAGCCCGAAGGAGAACCAGGAGCTGGTGCGCCAGGCGTACTCCGTCGCCGAGCGCGCCCACCGCGGCCAGACCCGCCGCAGCGGCGACCCGTACATCACCCACCCGGTCTCGGTCGCCACGATCCTCGCCGAGCTCGGCTCGCCGGCCGATGTCGTCGCCGCCGCGCTCCTGCACGACACGGTCGAGGACACCGACTACTCCCTGGACCAGCTGCGCGCCGAGTTCGGCGAGGTGATCGCCGTCATGGTCGACGGCGTGACGAAGCTGGACAAGGTCACCTACGGCGAGGCCGCGCAGGCCGAGACCGTGCGCAAGATGATCGTGGCGATGAGCCGCGACGTGCGCGTGCTGCTGATCAAGCTCGCCGACCGCCTCCACAACGCCCGCACCTGGAAGTACGTGCCGGCCGCCTCGGCGGAGCGCAAGGCGAAGGAGACCCTCGAGATCTACGCCCCGCTCGCGCACCGTCTGGGGCTGAACACGATGAAGTGGGAGCTGGAGGACCGCTCCTTCCAGGTCCTGTACCCCAAGGTGTACGAGGAGATCGTCTCGCTGGTCGCCCAGCACGCCCCGGCGCGCGAGCAGTACCTCTCCACCGTCTCCTCCCAGATCCAGGAGGATCTGAAGAAGGCGCGGATCAAGGCCGAGGTCACCGGCCGGCCCAAGCACTACTACTCGATCTACCAGAAGATGATCGTGCGGGGCCGCGACTTCTCCGACATCTACGACCTGGTCGGGGTGAGAGTGCTCGTGGACACGGTTCGCGACTGCTACGGGGTGCTCGGCACGCTCCACGCGCGCTGGTCGCCGGTGCAGGGACGCTTCAAGGACTACATCGCGCTGCCGAAGTTCAACCTGTACCAGTCGCTGCACACCACCGTGATCGGCCCGACCGGCAAGCCGGTCGAGGTCCAGATCCGCACCCGCGAGATGCACCGCCGGGCCGAGTACGGCGTCGCCGCGCACTGGAAGTACAAGGCGATGGCGGGCGGCCAGGGCGGCGGCGAGTCCGCGGCGATCACGAACGACGCCGCCTGGCTGCGCCAGCTGATGGACTGGCAGAAGGAGACCACCGACTCCGGCGAGTTCCTGGACTCGCTGCGGTTCGAGATCAACACGCAGGAGGTGTACGTCTTCACGCCGAAGGGGGACGTGCTCGCCCTGCCGCAGGGCTCGACCCCGGTCGACTTCGCCTACTCGGTCCACACCGAGGTGGGGCACCGCACGATCGGGGCGCGGGTCAACGGGCGCCTGGTCTCCCTGGAGTCCGCGCTCGCCACCGGCGACGTCGTGGAGGTCTTCACCTCGAAGTCCGCCGACGCCGGCCCCAGCCGGGACTGGCTCGGCTTCGTGAAGTCGCCGCGGGCACGCAACAAGATCCGCCAGTGGTTCTCGAAGGAGCGTCGCGAGGAGGCGCTCGAGCGGGGCAAGGAGGAGCTCGCCAAGGCGCTGCGTCGGCAGGACCTGCCCATGCGCCGCTTGCTCACCCACGACACGCTCGCCACGATCGCCTCGGAGCTGAACCTCGGCTCTATCGATGCGCTGTACACCTCGATCGGCGAGGGTCACACCGGCGCCCAGCATGTCGTCGAGAAGCTGCGCGCCTCCTTCGGCGGCGCCGACGGCGCGGAGGAGGACCTCGCCGAGATCACCCTGCCCTCGAAGGTCCGCCCGCGGGGCAGCCGTGCCGAACGGCACACGGCGGAGACGGACCAGGGCGTCATCGTGGATGGCCACGCCGACCTGTGGGTCAAGCTCGCCAAGTGCTGCGCGCCGGTGCCGGGCGATCCGATCGTCGGCTTCATCACCCGCGGCTCGGGGATCTCCGTGCACCACACCAGCTGCACCAATGCGATCCAGCTTCAGGAGCAGCAGCCTGATCGCATGGTCGAGGCGAGCTGGTCCGGGCGGCACTCCACCGCCTATCTCGTGCACATCAAGGTCGAGGCGCTGGACCGTCCCCGACTCCTCACCGATCTGGCGCTGGTGATCTCGGAGCAGCAGGTCAATCTGCATTCCGCCTCGGCGCAGTCGAACACGGACCGGCTCGCGACGACCTTCTTCTCCTTCGAGCTGGCCGATCCCGCGCACCTCCAGTCCGTGCTCGCCCAGGTCAGGCGCGTCGAGGGCGTCTACGACGTCTACCGCGTCACGGCCGACGGCCGACCCGTCGGCCTCGGCGCACCGCTCACGGCGAGCTGAGAGGCCCGGTCCGCTCCGACCGTGCTGTGATCAGCGGACCCCGGAGGTGCGTCCCCGCCAGCGGCCGCACGGTGGGCGGCTGCTCCTGGGCCCGTCGCGGCCCGCACCGTCCGGTCCCGTCCTGCTGTGCCGTGTCCGACCGCGCTGTGAGCGGTGTGAGCGCCCGATCCAGCCGCTCCCGGGCCTCCTGCACGCCGGGATGCCGGTGCAGCCGGTGCAGATGCGCGCGCAGCTCCTCGTGCTCCACCAGGCCCGCCCGTTCGAGCCGCCGAAGCAGTGGGCGGGCGATCGCCTCGGGGCTGAAGCGCAGCAGGTCCGAGGCGGTGCGGCGGGGCGTGGTCACGGGCGCGCCGCCGACGGTGTCGATGTCGCCCGGGCCGAGCCGGGCATGGCGCTGGACCACGCCGGCGAGGATCCCTCGGTGCGCGGGGGAGAGCAGCTCGAGCGGTGCCGGCGGCCGACCGCCCAGATGCACCCAGGCGGCGCTTATCCCGGCGATCACGTGATGGGACTGCAGGTGCTCCCCGAGGGCGCAGCCGAGCGCCAGGGCACGGCGCACCGAGGTCCCGAGCAGATCCGGGGGCAGGAACACCCCGGGCAGCAGTCGGATGATCTCCCCGCGGGCGACCATCGCGGCGGTGGTCGGGGTCTCCTCCCAGCGCTGCAGCTCGGCGCCGAGGGGGAGGGCGAGATCCGCCGCGTGATGGGACCAGGCCGCGCACAGCCCGATCGGGCGCAGCCTCACAGCTGGGGGCGGGCGGTCGCAGGGCGGGGGAGCGTCCTGTGCGGGGGCGTCGGCGAGGAGCTCGCGCAGCACGGGGTCCGCCAGGGCGCCGCTGAGCGCGGCGTCGACGGGCACCCCGGGGGCGGGCGCGGTGAGGGCGGGCGCGGCGGCGGCGAGGGTCTCCATGCATCGACCCTGGCCCCCACCGGTCCGCACGGCAATGCCCCGCCCGTCCCTGTGGACGAGCGGGGCATTGGGGAGGAGAGGTGCGCGGCGCCGGCTGCCGGCGCGCGGGCGCCTCAGCCCAGGTCGCGGGCGGAGCGCTCGATCACGGCGAGCCACTCCTTGCGGGCTTCGAGCGCCGCCTCGGCCTCCGCGATCTTCTTCGGGTCGCCGCCGGCACGGGCCTTCTCCAGCGCCTCCTCGTAGGAGGCGATCGCGGAGTGCAGCTGCGAGGACGCACCCTCGACGCGCGCCTTGGTGCGCGGATCGGTGCGGCGCCACTCGGCCTGCTCGGCGTCCTTCACGGCACGCTCGACGGCCCGCAGGCGGCCGTCGATCCGACGCATGTCGCCGCGCGGCACCTTGCCCGCCTCCTCCCAACGGTCCTGGACCGAGCGCAGCGCGGACTTCGCCGCGTCGAGGTCCTTGCCCGGGTCGAGCGCCTCGGCCTCGACCAGCAGCGCCTCCTTCACCTCGAGGTTCTTGCGCTGCTCGGCCTCGGTCTCGTGGAGGTCCGCGTTGCGCGCCGCGAAGAACGTGTCCTGGGCGGCCTTGAACCGCTTCCACTGGGCGTCGTCCTTCTTGCGGCTGCCGCGGGGCGCGCGACGCCACTGGTCCATGAGGTCCTTGTACGCCCGGACCGTCGGACCCCAGTCGGTGGAGTCCTGCATCGCCTCGGCGCGGGCGATGAGCTCCTCCTTCTGCGCGGCGGCCTCGGCATGCCGCTCGTCGAGCTGGGAGAAGAACTGCTTGCGCATTCGGTCGAAGGAGGCGCGGGCGGCCGAGAGCCGCTTCCACAGCGCCTCCTCGGTGGGGCGGTCCAGGCCGATGTCCTCGGACTGCATCTGCTTCCACGTCGGGACCATCTGACGCATCGTCTCGCCGGCGTTCTTCCAGGAGATCTGCTCCGGCTCGGTGGCGACCAGGGCCTCGATCGACTCGACGAACTCGGTGCGGCGACGGGTCGCGGCCTCACGGCCCTCGGCCCGCTTCGCCTCGAGCGCCCGGATCTTCTCCTTGGCCTGCTCGCGCAGCTCGGAGGCGCGTGCGCGCAGCGCCGGGATGTCGCCGACGACCTGCGGCTCCTTCATGTTCTTGCGCAGGTTCTCCAGGAGCCGGTTGAGCTCGTTCTGGGTGTGCTCGGGCGCGGTGAGGGCGGAGGCGGTCTGGTCGAGGAAGGCGACCAGGTCCAGGTACCCCTTCGCGAAGGGCTCGAGCGCGGCGTCGTGGTCGGTCTCGGTCGTGGTGCCGATCGTGCGCACCTGGGTGCCGTCCTGGACGGTGACGGTGCCGTCCTCCGCCACGCTGCCGAAGGCCTTCGCCGCGGCGATCTCGGCGGGATCGTGCTCGGCGGCCGCGGGAGCGACGGGCAGCAGGGCCGCCGTCGGCTTCTTGCCCGCCAGCGCGGCAGGGGAGGGGGCGGCCGGTCGCGGGCGGAAACCGCCCGGCGCGGGCTTCGGCCCGGGGGTCGGTGCAGGCGTCGCCGCGGCGGGGGCGCCCGCTCCCGCGGCGGGGGCCTCGTCGTCGGTGGGAGTCGCGTCGTCCGAGGAGGTCGCGTCGTCCGAGGAGGTCGTGTCGGCCGTGGAGGACTCGCCGGTCGGGGCGCTCTCCTCGGTCGTGGTGCTCTGCTCGGTCGTGGTGCTCTGCTCGGCCGTGGCGTCGACGACGGCGTCGGCGGGCTGGGCGGCTGCCTGGTCGGCGGGGAGGGAAGTCTCGGACTCGCTCACGATGAGCTCCTTCGATGGGATCCGCTGCGGGGCGGGACACTGCCGTCACCAGGACGGCCGGGCTGATGGGGTGCTCGTCACGGAGGGACCGGGGCGACCACGTCACGGAACTCTACAGCGGAGCGCGCCGGCGTTCCGCCTCGTCCGGCGCCGTGCGACCGTGCCTCGGGCACGCCCGGCCCCGAGAGGGGATAATGGGCCCGCACCGCAGACGACCAGAAGGAAGTGCACCGCATGGCGAAGATCGCCGCCCTGTCAGGATTCCCGGAGTGGCTCCCCTCCGAGCGTCTCGTCGAGCAGCACGTGATCGACGTGTTCCGGGAGGTCGCCGAGCTGCACGGGTTCTCCGGCATCGAGACGCGCGCGGTCGAGCCGCTCGAGCAGCTGCTGCGAAAGGGGGAGGTCGACAAGGAGGTGTACGTGCTGCGCCGCCTCCACGCCGAGGAGGGCGACGAGGACGCCCGCGCCGACCGCTCCCGCACCCTCGGCCTGCACTTCGACCTCACCGTCCCGCTCGCGCGCTACGTGCTCGAGCACCAGAACGAGCTCGTCTTCCCCTTCCGGCGCTACCAGATCCAGAAGGTGTGGCGCGGCGAGCGCCCCCAGGACGGCCGGTTCCGCGAGTTCTACCAGGCCGATCTCGACGTGATCGGCCAGGACACCCTGCCCGGCCACGTCGAGGCCGAGGTCGCGATCGTGATGGCGGAGATCCTCTCGCGCCTGCCGCTGCCGCAGGTGAGCATCCACGCCAACACCCGCCGCCTCTCCGAGGGCTTCTTCCGCGCGATCGGCTTCGAGGACCACACCCCCGTGCTGCGCGCCCTGGACAAGCTCCCGAAGATCGGCGCCGACGCCGTGGCCTCCCTGCTGCGCGACGAGGCCGGCGCGAGCGAGGAGCAGGCGCAGAAGGCGCTCGCCTTCGCCTCGATCCGCACCCGTGACGCCTCCTTCGGTCAGCAGGTCCGCGACCTCGGCGGAAGCGGCGAGATGGTCGAGGAGGGCATCGCCGAGCTCGCCGCCGTCATCGAGCGGGTCGAGGCGGCCGTGCCCGGCATGATCGTCGCGGACCTCTCGATCGCCCGCGGCCTGGACTACTACACCGGCACCGTGTTCGAGAGCTTCGTCGCCGGGCACGAGTCGCTCGGCTCGATCTGCTCCGGCGGACGCTACGACCGCCTCGCCTCCGACAACCGCCACACCTATCCCGGCGTCGGCCTCTCCATCGGCCTCTCGCGGCTGGTCTCCCGCCTCGTCTCGGCCGGGATGGCGGCCCCGAGCCGCGCGGTCCCCACCTGCGTGCTCGTCTCGGTCGCCGACGAGGAGCACCGGAGCCACAGCGATGCGGCCGCCCGAGCGCTGCGAGCCCGCGGCATCTCCTGCGAGGTCGCCCCGAGCGCCGCGAAGTTCGGCAAGCAGATCCGCTACGCCGACCGCCGCGGCATCCCCTTCATCTGGTTCCCCGGCGAGGAGGGCACCGGCGGGGAGGTCAAGGACATCCGCAGCGGCGACCAGTCCGCGGCCGACGCCGTTACCTGGCAGCCCCCCGCCGAGGACCTGCGCCCGCGCGTCCTCGCCGCCCAGGAGGGCCGGACGGACTGACGGCCCGTCCGACCGCCGGCGGATGAGCTGTCTCACATCGCGGCCCCGAGGGAATGATCCCCGGGGCCGCGGCGTTCCAGCCACCATGGCTACGCTCACCCTGACCACCGAGAACCACGACAAGACCGTCGAGGACGGCATCGTCCTGATCGACTTCTGGGCGGGCTGGTGCGTACCGTGCCAGCGCTTCGCCCCGATCTACGAGGAGGCCTCGGAGACGCACGAGGATGTCACCTTCGCGAAGGTCGATACCGAGGACCAGCAGGACCTCGCCATGCGCTACGGCGTCACCTCCATCCCGACCCTCGTCGCCTACCGCGAGGGCATCCCGGTCTTCTCCCAGGCCGGCGCCCTTCCGCAGTCCGCGCTCGAGGACCTCATCGGCCAGGTGAAGAACCTGGACATGGACGAGGTCCGCAAGGCCTACGCCGAGGCCCAGCAGAAGCAGGGCTGATCCCTCCGCAGGGCCGACCCCGGTCGCGCCCCCCGCGACCCCGACGACGACAGGACCCCGCCACCCGAGAGGGCGGCGGGGTCCTGTGCTGTGCGGAGGCACTGCGCCGCGAGATGCCCGGCGGAGCCGGACACCGCCGAGCTCACGCCCCGGGCGGCCGCATCGAGGCGGGGCCGGCATCGGGGCGGGAGCGGCGCTCAGCCCTCCCGGCGGAAGGGGCGACGCTTCCCCTCGGGGCGGCCGCCGCGGTCGTCACGGCGCGGACGGTCGTCGCGGCGGAAGGGTCGCTCGCCGTCACGACGCGGGCCCTTGCCCCCGCGCGGCCCGCGGTCCGGGCCGATGCGCAGCTCGCGACCGGCGAGCTTCGCCCGGCCGATGCGGTCGATCTGCTCCGGGCTGAGCGAGCCGCGGATCTGGACCAGCGAGAAGTGCGGGAAGATCTGGATCTTGCCGATGTCCTTCCCGTTCAGGCCGCCCTCGCCGGTCATGGCGCCGACGATGCCCGGCGGGCGCGCGCCGTGGGAGTGGCCGACCCCGACCTTGTAGGAGGTGTACCCGCGCTCCGTCGGCGTCGCCTCCCGCGGGCCGCGGTCGCCGCGCTCTCGGTCGTCCCCGCGCAGCTGCGCGCCGGTGAACTCCTCGTCCTCCGTCGCCGCGCCGGGGCCCTCGTCGCCCACGGTCATCGCGCCGAGCACGGCGGCGAGCTCGAGCGGGTCGATCTCGTTCTCGGCGACGAACTCGCCGATCAGCTCGCGGTACAGCTCCAGACGGCCCCGCTCGATCCGCTCGGGGACCTGGGTCAGCAGCGCGGCGAGACGATGCTTGGAGACGTCGCGGGGCGAGGGGATGTCCGCCTCGGCGAGGGTCTGCTTGGTGGCGCGCTCGATGTTCTTCAGCGCACGGCGCTCGTGCGGGCCGATGAAGGTCAGCGCCTCGCCGGTGCGGCCCGCGCGACCGGTGCGGCCGATGCGGTGGACGTACGACTCCGCCTCCTTGGGCACGTCGAAGTTCACCACCAGGCCGATCCGCTCGACGTCCAGGCCGCGGGCGGCGACGTCAGTGGCGACGAGCACCTGCAGGGAGCCGTCGCGGAGCCGCTCGACGATCTTCTCGCGCTCCTTCTGCGGCACGTCGCCGCTGATCGACGCCGCGATCAGGCCGCGGGCCACCAGCGCGGAGCCCACCTCCTCGGCGGCGGCGCGGGTGCGCACGAAGACGATCGCCGCCTCGGCGGACGAGGTGGCCAGCACGCGGGCGAGCGCGCCGGTGCGGTGCTTGAAGGGCACCACGGCGTAGGTCTGGGTGACGCTCTTGACGGTGGAGGACTGCGGGGTGACGCTCACGCGCACCGGGTCCTTCATGTGGGTCTGCGCCACGCGCTGGATCGCGGCGGGCATCGTCGCGGAGAACAGCGCGACCTGACGGCTCTCGGGGGAGTGGGAGAGGATCTCCTCGACGTCCTCCGCGAAGCCCATGCGCAGCATCTCGTCGGCCTCGTCCAGGACCGCGAAGCGGATCGTGTCCAGCTTGAGGTTCGCGCGGCGCATGTGGTCCATCACGCGGCCGGGGGTGCCGACGACGACCTGGGCGCCGCGGGAGAGCGCGCGCTCCTGCGGCCCGTAGGGGGAGCCGCCGTACAGGGCGACCACGTCGAGCCCGCCCATGGAGGTGGCGAAGGAGGAGATCGCGTCGGCGACCTGCATCGCGAGCTCACGGGTCGGGGCGAGCACCAGCGCCTGCACCTCGCGGACGGACGGGTCCACGGCGGCCAGCAGCGGCAGGCCGAAGGCGGCCGTCTTGCCGGTGCCGGTCTGGGCGACGCCGATCACGTCGCGGCCCTCGAGCAGCGAGGGGATCGCCTGCGCCTGGATCGCCGAGGGGGTGGTGAAGCCGAGCTCGTCGACCGCGCGCCGCAGCGGCGCCGGCAGGTCGATGTCGTCGAAGCTGGGCCCGGCCGGGGCCTGCGGCTCCTCGGCGGCCGACGGGGCGGTCCCGCTCTGCGCGCCCGCCCCCTCGGTGCTCTCGGTCACGGTCTCGGCAGGGACTTCGGACCCGTCGGCGGGGTCGGCGGCATCGGGGGCAGGGCGGGATTCGGTCATGGCGTCCTTACGACGGTCAGGGGTTTCAACAGGCCCCAACAGGTCGCAGGGCGTGGCTGCCCATACATTCCGCGCTGCGAGCGCCATGCGCGGGGCACGGCATGCTCGGGCGGACTCGGGCGGAAGGACCTGCGCTCCGGCAGGTCGAACAGATCTCGAGTCTACGGGGGAGAGGGCCCGCTCCGACAGGTCGGCGGTGGCGAGATCCCTCACCCCGGACGGTAGGCTGGCCTCTCCGCGCACCCCGTGCGCCGGACCCCGCGCGCCCCGCGCCGGGGAGCCACCGACCCCCGACACCGCGAAGGACATCCCGTGCTGCGCACCCACACCGCCGGTGAGCTCCGCCAGGAGCACATCGGACAGACCGTCACCCTCACCGGCTGGATCGGCCGTCGCCGTGACCACGGCGGCGTGACGTTCCTCGATCTGCGCGACGCCGCGGGCGTCACCCAGGTCGTCGTGCGCGAGGACGAGGCGATGCACCTGCGCAGCGAGTACGTGCTGAAGGTGACCGGCTCCGTCGACCGCCGCCCCGAGGGCAACGAGAACCCGCAGCTGCCCACCGGCGAGATCGAGGTCACCGCGACCGAGGTCGAGGTGCTCAGCACCTCCGCGCCGCTGCCGTTCCAGCTCGACGAGCACAGCGAGGTGGGCGAGGAGACCCGCCTGCGCTACCGCTACCTCGACCTGCGCCGGCAGGGTCCGGCCGCCGCGATGCGCCTGCGCTCCGAGGTCAACCGCGCCGCGCGCGACACCCTCCTGGACCAGGGCTTCGTCGAGGTCGAGACCCCGACCCTGACCCGCTCCACCCCCGAGGGCGCCCGCGACTTCCTGGTCCCCGCGCGCCTCGCCCCGGGCTCCTGGTACGCGCTGCCGCAGTCCCCGCAGCTGTTCAAGCAGCTGCTCATGGTGGGCGGCATCGAGAAGTACTTCCAGCTCGCCCGCTGCTACCGCGACGAGGACTTCCGCGCCGACCGCCAGCCCGAGTTCACCCAGCTCGACGTCGAGATGAGCTTCGTGGACCAGGAGGACGTGATCGCGCTGGCCGAGCAGATCCTCTCCGCCGTCTGGGCGAAGGCCGGCCACGAGATCTCCGGCCCCTTCCCGCGCCTCACCTACGCCGAGTCGATGCGCCGCTACGGCTCGGACAAGCCCGACCTGCGCTTCGACCTCGAGCTGGTCGAGATGACCGAGTACTTCTCGGACACGCCCTTCCGCGTGTTCCAGGCCCCCTACGTCGGCGCGGTCGTCATGGCCGGCGGCGCCTCCCAGCCCCGGCGCCAGCTCGACGCCTGGCAGGAGTGGGCCAAGCAGCGCGGCGCGAAGGGTCTCGCCTACGTGCTGGTCCAGGAGGACGGGACCCTCACCGGCCCCGTCTCCAAGAACATCTCCGAGCAGGAGAAGGCAGGTCTGCTCGAGAAGACCGGCGCGGCCCCCGGCGACTGCGTCTTCTTCGCCGCCGGCGAGCCGAAGAGCTCCCGTGCCCTGCTCGGCGCGGCCCGGAACGAGATCGCCGAGAAGCTCGGGCTCATCGACGAGGACGCCTTCGCCTTCGTGTGGGTCGTCGACGCGCCGATGTTCGAGCCCGCCGCGGACGCCCGCGCGGCCGGTGACGTCGCCGTGGGCGGCGGCGCCTGGACTGCGGTCCACCACGCCTTCACCTCGCCGAAGCCCGAGTTCCTCGGCACCTTCGACACGGACCCCGGCTCCGCGCTCGCCTACGCCTACGACATCGTCTGCAACGGCAACGAGATCGGCGGCGGCTCGATCCGCATCCACTCCCAGGACGTGCAGCAGCGCGTCTTCGAGGTGATGGGGATCGGCGCCGAGGAGGCGCAGGAGAAGTTCGGCTTCCTGCTGGACGCCTTCCAGTTCGGTGCCCCGCCGCACGGCGGCATCGCCTTCGGCTGGGACCGGATCGTGGCGCTGCTGGCCGGGGAGGAGTCGATCCGCGAGGTCATCGCCTTCCCCAAGACCGGCAACGGCTACGACCCCCTGACCGCGGCCCCCGCCCCGATCACGCCGCAGCAGCGCAAGGAGGCGGGCGTCGACGCGAAGCCGTCCGCGAAGGACGCGCCGAAGGATTCCTCGAAGGACGCGCCGCAGGGCGAGACGGGCCCAGCCTCCCCGAAGGCCTGAGCCCTCTGCACACGAGAACGGCCGACGCGAGCGATCGCGTCGGCCGTTCTCGTGGTCCCGGGGAGTCGCTCAGCGAGGCGCCTCGCCGTGCTTGATCTGCGGCTTCGGCAGGCGGAAGCGGCGGATCTGGATCGCTCGCATGATCCCGTAGCCGACCAGGCCCTGGCCCACCGAGCCGAAGCGCTCGGTGAGCTTCGCGCGCAGGGAGCGGCGCAGGACGAGGCTGTCGATCACGCACAGCGCGATGCCGCCCCACAGCACGACGATCATGCCCGTGCTCATCGCGGTGGTGATCTCCGGACGGATCAGCGGCAGCACCAGCGCCACCAGCATGAACACCAGCGCGATCGGGAAGAAGTACTCGGCGACGTTGCGGCGCGAGTCCACGACGTCGCGCACGTAGCGGCGCTCGGGGCCGCGGTGCTGCGCCGGCATCTTCCGCTCGTCGCCGGTCACCAGCGCCTGCTGCGCCTCCATGCGCTCCTGGGAGGCGCGCTCGCGATCGCGCTTGCGCGCCTCCTTGCGGTCGTCGACGACCAGCGGACGGCGGCGCGCCGCCTCGGCCTCCTTGCGGGTGCGCGTGGGGCGACCCTTGGTGCCGGGGCGGGAGGGGGCCGGGGACTGCTCGGCGGGATGCGGGGGCTCGGACTTGCGGAAGATCACCGGGGCATTCTAGGCGACGGGGACGGGAGCCGCCTGGGACCCCTGCGAGGGCCTGCCCCGTACTCGGGTCCGTCGCCCGGCGTACTCGGGTCCGTCGCCCGGCCGCGGCGGTACCGTGAGGGCCATGAGCCTGAACGAAGACCCCGTCTCGCCCACCGCCGACGCCGCGTCCCCGGAGGAGGTGCAGGCGCTGCGCGAGCGCCTGGATCCCCTGCTCCCCGCCGCGATCGAGGACCTGAAGGATCTGGTGCGGATCCCGTCGATCGCCTTCGAGGGGTACGACCAGGAGCCCGTGCGCCGCAGCGCCGAGGCCGTCGCCGAGCTGCTGCGCGGCGCCGGCATGGAGCAGGTGGAGATCGAGTCCGTCGCGGGCGGGAGCCCCGCGGTCATCGGACGCAGCCCGGCCGCCCCGGGTCGCCCGACGGTGCTGCTCTACGCGCACCACGACGTGCAGCCCACCGGCGAGGTCTCCGACTGGAGCAGCGACCCCTTCGAGCCCGTCGAGCGCGACGGCCGCCTCTACGGGCGCGGCGCGGCCGACGACAAGGCCGGCATCATGGCCCACGTCACCGCGCTGCGCCTGGTCGGGGAGGAGCTCGCGGCCGACGGCATCGGCGTGAGCGTCTTCGTCGAGGGGGAGGAGGAGGCGGGCTCCCCGACGTTCCGTCCCTTCATCGAGGCGCACCGCGACGCGCTCGCGGCGGACCTCATCATCGTCGCGGACTCCGCGAACTGGGCGGTGGGCACCCCCGCCCTGACCACGAGCCTGCGCGGACTGGTCGACCTCGTGGTCGAGGTGCGGGCCCTGGACCACGCCGTCCACTCCGGCCTCTTCGGCGGCCCCGTGCTCGACGCCCTCACCCAGCTCAGCCGCCTGCTCGCCACTCTGCACGACGAGAACGGCACGGTCGCCGTCGAAGGGCTGCGCCGCGCTGAGGACCCGAGCGTCGAGATGGAGGAGGCCGACTACCGCCGCGACGCCGGCGTCGTCGAGGGGGCCGAGCTCTCCGGCGAGGGGCCGCTGACCGCGCGACTGTGGACCCGTCCGGCGCTGTCGGTGATCGGCATCGACGCCCCCTCCGTGCGCGACGCGTCGAACACTCTCGTGCCCGTGGCCCGCGCGAAGGTGTCGCTGCGGATCCCGCCGGGCGAGGACCCCGAGCGCGCCATGGAGGCGCTGACCGCCCACCTCGAGTCCCACGCCCCGTCCACGGCGAAGGTCACGATCCACCGCGGAGAGCTGGGCCGCCCCTTCAGCGCCGCGCAGAGCTCGGCCGCGATGGACCTCGCCCGCCGCTCCTTCGCACGAGCCTGGGACACCGAGGCGGTGGACACCGGGCTCGGCGGCTCCATCCCGTTCATCGCCGACCTGCTCGAGGTCTTCCCGCAGGCCGAGGTGCTGGTCACGGGGGTCGAGGACCCCGAGTCCCGTGCGCACGGCATCGACGAGTCCCTCCACCTCGGGGAGTTCGCGAAGGTCTGCCTGGCCGAGGCGCTGCTGCTGCGCGGCGCCGGCGCGCTCGCGGAGAGCACCTCGCAGATCCGCGACGGGGACGGGGCATGAGCGGCCAGGGACCGGGCCGCCAGAGCGCCGGGGCCGGCCGGGGGAGCGGGCAGCAGCCCGCGCCGGTCTCCCCGCTGATGATCCCGCTGCTGGTGCTGGGCCTCGCGATCGGCTTCTTCTCCGGCTACTTCCTGCTGGGGTGGGGCGCGCTCGTGGTCCTCGGCGTGATCGTGGCGGCCGTCTCGCTCGTGCTCAGGGGCCGCAGCCGGGACGGCGCCACGGGCGCGATCGCCGGCGTGCTCCTCGGGTACGCGGGCGTGATCCTGGTGGCGCTCTTCCGCGGCGCGCTGTGACAGCGACCGGGAGGGGGAGCGGCTCCGCGCCCGCCGGCCGCGGCGGCAGGGGGCGTTCCCGTCGGCCGGTGCACGGACGTGAGGCGGCTCGCCGCCGGCGGTCCTCCCCGTTCCCGGCGGCCGAGGCGTATCCTGGGGGGAATCGAGCTTCGAGGAGGACCGCATGACCACGACCACCACCGAGCGTCCCGCCGCGGCGCACGGCGTCACCCTCACGTCCGGCGCCGCGCAGAAGGTCACGAGCCTGCTGGAGCAGGAGGGCCGTGACGACCTCCGCCTGCGGATCGCGGTGCAGCCCGGCGGCTGCTCCGGGCTGATCTACCAGCTCTACTTCGACGAGCGCCTGATGGACGACGACCAGGTCGTCGACTTCGAGGGCGTCGAGGTGATCGTCGACAAGATGAGCAGCCCCTACCTCAGCGGTGCCGTCATCGACTTCTCCGACACCATCGAGAAGCAGGGCTTCACGATCGACAATCCCAACGCGGGCAGCTCCTGCGCCTGCGGCGACTCCTTCTCCTGAGTCCCGCCCCGCCGCGCCGAAGGGCCCGGGCCACGTCCTGACGACGTGGCCCGGGCCCTTCCGCATGCGCTCCGCGCCCGGTGACCCCGCCCTCCCGGGGCGCTGCGGGTGTGATCGTCGCGACGTGCAGATCACGGACCGGTCACGGCGCCGCGAGAGGGGAGGGCCACGGTGGGTCGAAGTGCCCGCACCACCCGTCGGACGCCGTATGATGACGAGGTGCCGTCAAGTGACGGGCCTTCCCGGGTCCGCCACGGCTCGCTCCTCAGGGGCGGGCGCGGCACTGTGGGTGTGTTCAGCCCACGTCAGTACCAGCTCCGCGCCGCGGAGCCGCCCCGGATCCTCCGTCCGGGTCGGCGACGAGGGCAGGAGACGACGAGCGGAAGGTCATTCCCTGTGATCCCCCAGGTCCCCAAGCGCGCGCGGCGCGGCCGCCGCGCAGCGGCAGCCGGCCTCGCCCTGGCCACACTGGTCCTCGCCGGTTGCACCCAGGCGCAGCAGCGCGGGTTCCTCCCCGGCCCCGACGACGGCCAGGAGGTCACCAACCAGACCGAGAGGATCACGAACCTCTGGGTCGGCTCCTGGTCCGTGCTGATCCTCGTCGGCCTCATCATCTGGGGCCTGACCATCTGGTGCGCGGTGGCCTACCGCCGCCGGAAGAACGACAAGGGCTTCCCGATCCAGCTGCGCTACCACGTGCCGCTCGAGCTGATGTTCACCCTCGTGCCCGTGGTGATGGTGCTGACGCTCTTCTACTTCACCCAGCGAGATACGCGCGAGGTGGAGATGCACGTCGCCGAGCCTGATGTGACCGTCAACGTCGTCGCCAAGCAGTGGAGCTGGGACTTCAACTACGTCGACGACAACGTCCACGAGCCCGCTGGGGTGCAGTCCTTCGCCACCGGCGAACCGGGCGCCGAGGAGTCGCTGCCCGTGCTGTGGGTGCCCGTCGACCAGACCGTCGAGTTCCGCCTCGACTCGCGCGACGTCATCCACTCGTTCTGGGTCGTGGACTTCCTGTACAAGAAGGACATGATCCCGGGGCGCACCACGAGCTTCCAGGTCACGCCGACACGCATCGGCGAGTACTCCGGCAAGTGTGCCGAGCTGTGCGGCGAGTACCATTCGGACATGCTCTTCACGCTGAAGGTCGTGTCCCAGGAGGACTACGACGCGCACATGGAGGAGCTGCGCCAGCAGGGCAATGAGGGCCAGCTCGGCGTGGACCTCAACCGCAACGAGGAGGAGTGGAGCATGCGCGAGAAGGTTGACGACGCCGGTCCTCGCTACACCGAGGAGACCGCGACCCGCGGCAACGAGGGAGACGACCAGTGAGCACCGACGTCACCGCCTCGCCGAGCACCACGGCGCCCGCGCGGTTCCAGGAGGAGCGCCCCACCAACCTGGGGAGCCAGTTCTTCAAGCTCCTGACCACCACCGATCACAAGCTGATCGGCATGATGTACATGGGCATGGCGTTCGCGTTCTTCGCGTTCGGCGGCCTGCTCGCGCTCGGCATCCGCGCCGAGCTGTGGGAGCCCGGGCTGCAGGTCGTGGTCTCCAAGGACCAGTACAACCAGCTGTTCACCATGCACGGCACGATCATGCTGCTGATGTTCGGCACGCCGCTGTTCAACGGCTTCGCGAACTACCTCGTGCCGCTCCAGATCGGCGCCGTGGACATGGCCTTCCCGCGGCTGAACATGTTCGCCTTCTGGATCACGCTGTTCGGCTCGCTCATCGTGGTGGCCGGCTTCCTCACCCCGCAGGGCGCCGCGTCCTTCGGGTGGTTCGCCTACGCGCCGCTGTCGGACACGACGTTCTCGCCCGGCCTGGGCGGTGACCTGTGGGTCTTCGGCTTGGCGTTGCAGGGCTTCGGCACGATCCTGGGCGCGGTCAACTTCATCACCACGATCATCTGCATGCGCATGCCCGGCATGACCATGTTCCGCATGCCGATCTTCACCTGGAACGCCCTGATCACCGGTGTGCTGGTGCTCATGGCCTTCCCTACGCTCGCCTCGGCCCTGCTGGCGCTCGGCGCCGACCGCCGCTTCGACGCGAACATCTTCGATCCCGCCAACGGCGGTCCGATCCTGTGGCAGCACCTGTTCTGGTTCTTCGGCCACCCCGAGGTGTACATCCTCGCACTGCCCTTCTTCGGCATCGCCTCGGAGATCATCCCGGTGTTCTCGCGCAAGCCGATCTTCGGCTACAAGACCCTGGTGGGCGCGACGATCTCGATCGCGGCGCTGTCGGTCACCGTGTGGGCGCACCACATGTACACCACCGGCGCCGTGATGCTGGACTTCTTCGCCTTCATGACGATGCTGATCGCGGTCCCGACGGGCGTGAAGTTCTTCAACTGGATCGGGACCATGTGGCGGGGCTCGCTCACGTTCGAGACGCCGATGCTGTTCACCCTCGGCTTCCTCACCACCTTCATCTTCGGCGGTCTGACCGGCGTCATCCTGTCCTCGCCGGTGCTGGACTTCCCCCTCTCCGACACCTACTTCGTGGTCGCGCACTTCCACTACGTGATGGCCGGCACCGTGGTGTTCGAGATGTTCGCGGGCTTCTACTTCTGGTGGCCCAAGATGTTCGGCTACAAGCTCAGCGAGGGCATCGGCAAGCTCCACTTCTGGCTGCTGACCATCGGCTTCCACATGACCTTCCTGATCCAGCACTGGCTGGGCGTGGCCGGCGCACCGCGTCGGTACGTGAACTACCTCGCCGAGGACGGCTTCGACTGGATGAACCAGATCTCGACCGTCGGCGCGTTCATCATGGGCGTCTCCACCCTGCCCTTCCTCCTCAACGTGGTCCTGACCCACCTGAAGGGGAAGAAGGTCGAGGTCGACGATCCGTGGGGCTACGGCGCCTCGCTCGAGTGGGCGACGTCCTGTCCGCCGCCGCGCCACAACTTCCACTCGCTGCCCCGCGTGCGCTCCGAGCGCCCTGCCTTCGACCTCCACCACCCCGAGGTCGCGCTGCAGGACCACATGCTCGCGGAGGAGCCCGCCAAGAACCCGAGGACGAACTGACATGAGAGCAACCGCAAAGATCTTCTGGATCCTGGGCGCCTTCTTCCTGGCCGTCACGATTGCCTACGGACTGCTTACCGGTACCTTCGATCCGCTAGGCGTTGAGACGGTTGGCTTCCCTGTGATGGTTGCTCTTACGGGCTTGGCGTTCATGATCGGGATGGCTATGAGCCTCGCGGTGCGCAAGAACGACCTGGGCCCTTCAGAGGACATGTATGGCGAGGTCGAGGCGGACGCCGGTGTGCAGGGCAGCTTCAGCCCTTACAGCTGGGCGCCGCTGTGGGCTGCGGTCGGAGCGGGTCTCTGCTTCCTTGGCGTCGCCGCCGGCTGGTGGATCTTCGCCTTCGGCGTCATCTTCGCGATCTACGGCATCCTTCTCTGGGTGCTCGAGTTCTCGCGGGGCCAGCATGCCCACTGACTGCTTTTCGGGGTACTTTCACTGATAGGTGACATCTGTTTTGGCTTCCCTGTTGGATCGCTTGGAGGGGTTTGCACTACGCCCGCTCCCTGCCCGGTAGAGCTCCACGCACATCTCGTGCGGGTGGCCCGTTCCGGTAAGGACGGAGTCAAGATCGCGACGAAGGGGACTGGTGCACGTGGGTGGCACATCATCTGTGGCGCTGAGCAGCATCGCAGGGAAGGATGTACATCATGCCTGCGCCCTATCTCCAGGAGTTCCGTGACAAGGTCCTGCGCGTCGGGAAGAATCGTGAACCTGGCTAGAAGCTTTCTCAGATCCCTCACGACTTCGGGATCCCCGAGTTTTGCCTGACGAACTGGGTGCGCCAGGCCGATGTCGAGGATAGAAACCGTTCGGGGAGGACTCGGGAAGAGTTGAGCGAACTGCGCGACCTTCGTCGTTGGAACCGGTAGCTCGAGCAGCAGAACGAGATCCTCCGCCACGTCGCGGCCTACCTCTCCCAGGCGAACCTGCCGGGAATAGGTTCTGCCTGCTCGTGAGCGAGCTTCGCTGGCGACGGGATTCCTGTCGCGGTGCCCCTTCGGGCCCTGAAGGGCTCTCGCCGACCCTACTACCGCTGGCGGAATCAGCAGGTCACCGAGGCTGAGCTGGTCGAGGCCTACCGCGCCAACGCCCTGTTCAACGAGCACCCCGACGATCGGACCTTCGGCTATCGACCTCTGGCGGACGAGGCTGCGGTCGCCGGGGAGGTGATGTGTCGGCGGACCGTGTGGCGGATTTGCCGGGACAACCAGTGGTTCTTGGCCTTCGGGAAGAAGCGGGGCTAGAGCGGCAGTCGCCCTGACCGCCCCACGATGGCCTCGTCCAACGCGATATCGCCGCCGATGATGTCAGGGAACTATGGATGACTGACATCACGGAACACTCGACCAACGAGGGCAAACTCTACCTCTGCGCAGTCAAGGACGTGTTCTCCGGCCGGATCGTTGGCTACTCGATCAGCGACCGGATGAAGGTCCGCCTCGTGATGAACACCCAACGTCACATCCCACCGTGGAGATGTTGCTGTGTGTACCGTACATTCGGACCGCGGGAGCCAGGGTGGATTCAACTGGTGGACGCAACACCTCAGGTCGAGGAGGGTGTTGATGGGACGACCAGCTGGATGGCTGAAGG
>NZ_JAKJJW010000023.1:0-52716 GCF_025669985.1 Brachybacterium atlanticum
GCCGTCGGAGGCGGCCGGTGCCGCCTGCCCGCCGCCGTCGGACGCCTGCGAGGGATCGTCCTGCCCGCCGCTGCACGCGGCGGTCAGACCGAGCGCGGCGGTGAGCGTGAGCGCGGCGAGGGTGCGCCGCAGGGCTGAGGTGCTTCGGACCTTCACTGTGCCTCCTGGGGATCGTTGGCCCGGGCGACGGTACGCTCCGAACCCTGGTGCCGCGTTCCGGGAGCGTCCAGGAAGCCGGTCACAGCGCCGACGGCGTGGGGTGAATCACGAAATGGTAACGGTGCGGGCCGCGTCGACGGTGCCGGGCCCGCGGAGCTCGCCCTGCTCGGTGCCTGGCGCAGCAGGACGACGCAGGGGCCCGCACGCCTCTCGGCGTCCGGGCCCCTGCGGGCGGTCATCATTCGAGGTGCTCAAGCGCGTAGACCGTCATCGCGTCGCGAACGTGCTCGGCGAAGGGCCGGCCGTCGACCGTGAAGGTCGCCCCGAATCGGGGATCGGTGACGTACATGTCGCCGATGCCGACGAAGGCCTCTGCGCCGGGCCGTTTCCCGCCCCATCCCGCGCTGATCCAGGTGTACAGCCGGGCCGTCAGCGCCTGGACTTCCTCGCGCTCCGCGGGCAGCTCGCGCGCCGAGGTGTCGGCGAAGCCTGCCACCAGGGCGTCGACCTCCTCGCGGAAGCCCTCCTTCTCGGCGTCGCTCAACGAGCGCCACCACCGGTCGGAATCGGCGTAGGCCTGCTCGCCCCACCTCTCCTCGACCTCCTCGCGGTACTGCGTGTGGTCGAATCCGTCGAACATCGTGTCCGTCATGAGCTCTCCTCCTGTCTCGAGAATCCGGATCGTGGACTGCACCGAGGCGACGATGCGGGACAGGCGCTCCTGCTCCCTCTCGAGCTGCGCGGCATGCGCCCGCAGCGCTGAGACCGTCTCGACCTGCTCGTCGAGCACGCGGCCGATCTCGGAAAGCTCGAGCCCCAGCTCGCGCAGGACGAGGATCCGCTGCAGGCGCAGCAGCGACGCGCCGCCGTAGAACCGCTGCCCGCCGTGGCCGGTGCGGCTCGGGGCGAGCAGGCCCACCTGCTGGTAGTGGCGCAGGGTGCGGCTGGTGACGCCGGTGCTGCGGACGATCTCCTGGATCGACCACTCCGGGGCCGAGTGCTGGGGCGACTCCATGGCTCCTCCTCTCGTCGGTCTCCTTCGGTGCGATCACGATCTTTCCGCTTGACGTGACGTCAAGCGCAAGGGGAGCGGCGGGAGAATCTTCGCCGGAGCCGCGCCCCGCAGGGACGACGACGCCCGCCGGACCGTGCGGGGCACGCACGGCGGGCGTCACGAGAGGGGCCGTCTGCAGAAAGGGGCGTCAGGCGGCACGCCGCGGAGCTCAGCGCCGCGGCGTGCCGCCTGAGTCCCATTCTGCAGGCAGGCCCGGGCCATGCAGGCGGGCCCGGGGGGCACGTGTCGGGTCGGAGCGACGAGTCGGCGGGCGACCGTCGCTCAGTAGCCGATGGACCTCAGGTACTCGCGGGACTCGCGGATGCAGTCGATCGGGTCGCGGCCGTAGGTGTCGTCCTGCTCGATGAGGAAGTACTCGGCACCGGCCTTCTCCGCGGCGGGCAGCAGCGCGGGCCAGTTCATGTTGCCCTGGCCCACCTCGGCGAACTGTCCGAGGGAGAGGAAGGTCCCGTAGAACTCCTTCATGTCCATCTCGCCGGCGTCGAAGCGCCTCACGGCGTCCTCGGGCATCGGCGCGACGCGGAAGTCCTTGACGTGGATGAGCTTGCAAGTGCCGGAATAGGCCTCGAGCATGTCCAGCGGAGCCATGCCGCCGCGCTGGACCCAGTGCAGGTCCACCTCGAACAGCAACGAGGGGGCGACGCGGCGCACGATGTCGAAGATCCGCTCGCCGTCGAACTGGATGAGGTCCACGTGGTGGTTGTGGTAGCAGAGCGTGATGCCCTTCTCCGCGAGGCGGGCCGCATAGGGCTCGACGGAGGCGGCCCAGCCCTCGGCCGCCTCCTTCGAGGTCATCGCCGAGAACGGCATCATGCCGATGCGCAGGAAGCGCGCTCCGGTCTTCCCGCACGCCTCGACAGCGCGGTCGAACTCGGTCTCGAGCGCGAAGCCGTTGCCGCCCGGGGCGATCGAGACGCTCATCGCGGCGGTCTCGACGCCGAGGTCCGCCTTGCCGCGCACGAGGTCGTCGATGAGCTCATCGGTCATCTCCACCTGGGAGGCCTCGACGGCGTCGATGTCGAGTTCGCGCACCTGGCGCAGGACCTCGTACATCCCCTTCTCGTCGATCTGGTCCTTGAGCATCATGAGCTGGAGTCCGAGGACGGGCATGGGTGTTCTCCTTCGAGAGTGCGGTGACGGTGGGAATGCGGGAGCGGCCCGGGCCGACGGGAGGTCGGCGCCGGGCCGCAGGGCGAGCGCTCAGGAGCGGGTGGGGAACTTCCCCTCCTCCTCGATGCGCTTGTTGAGCTCGGAGAGGTACTCCTCGGCCGGGTAGTCCACGAGGTCGATCTCGCGGCCGGTCCAGGCCGACAGCTGCATTCCGGAGGCCAGGCGTACGCCGTTGATGCCCTCGGCGCCGTCGGCGATCAGCGGGGTGCCGTCGTTGACGTGCGCGGCGAAGTTGGTCAGGACGTCTATGTGCTGCTGGCCCCAGGCCGACTCGTAGGTCTTCTCCTCGACGGTGTACAGCGAGGAGGCGTCCATCTCGCCGCGGAACAGCTTGGCCACGTCCTCCATGGTCATCTTGTCGCTGAGGCTGCGCTCGTCCTCCGACAGGCGGTAGACGGTGACCTTGTTCGACTTGTCGACGACGACCTTGCCCTCGTCGAACAGCAGCTCGAGGCGGTCGGTACCGATGATGTCGTTGGTCGAGGTCATGAAATGACCGGTGACGCCCTCGCCGAAGTCGACGAGCGCGTTGACCTCGTCCTCGGTGGCGATGTCGCGCTGGAAGCCGAAGGCGAGCTTCGCGAAGACCTTCTTCGGAGTACCGGCGAGCCACTGCCACAGGTCAAGCTGGTGGGGAGCCTGGTTGACGAGCACGCCGCCGCCCTCGCCGCCCCAGGTCGCGCGCCACTCGGACTGGTCGTAGTAGCCCTGCGGGCGCCACCACGACGTGATGATCCAGGAGGTGTGGCGCAGCCTGCCGAGCTCGCCGGAGTCGATCAGCGCCTTGAGGTCGGTGTAGACGGGGTTGGTGCGCTGGTTGAACATGATGGCGAAGGTGGTCTCGGGATGGTCGGCCGCGAAGGCGTTCATCTCCTCGACCTGTTTGGTGTAGACGCCTGCGGGCTTCTCGGTGAGTGTGTGGATGCCCTTGCCGATCGCGGTGATCGTCATCTCGGGGTGGAGGTAATGCGGCACGGTGGTGACCACGGCGTCGACGTCCCCGGAGTCCAGCATCTCGACGTAGTCGTCGTAGAAGGGGGTGCCCGCGTGCTTCTCCGCGGCGGCGTCCTTCTTCGCGGGATCGGTGTCGGCGATGGCGCCGAGCGTCATGCCCGCGATCTTCCCGTCGGCCAGGAGGCCGGCGTACATGCCGCCCTGAGCGCCGAATCCGATGATGCCGAGGCGGACGTTCTTCTCCGACATGGTGTCTCCGTTCTGTGGTGGTGACGCGCTCCCGGGAGGGGATGCGGGTGGATCTGGTGGGACCGAGGAGCGAGGGGAGGGAGGGCGGGAGGAACGCGCTCTCCGTCTCCGTCGAGCCTATGTGCGTCGGCGGACCCGTGGCCGGGGCCGCCGACGCACGGGGATCAGGCCTGCTCAGAGGCCGAGGCGGCGGACGCCGCGTGACGTTCCTCGAGGATCGCGGCGTTCTCGTCGACCCGCTTCTTGGTCAGCGGGTACCAGAAGACGAGGGCCAGCAGCGAGACCAGCAGCAGGGCGGGGACGAGGGTGCCGAGGGTGTAGATGCCGTCGAGCACGGACTGGTTCTGCTCCACGCCGCCGGACTGGTAGCCGATCCAGCCGAGCGCCCAGCCGACGAGACCGCCGGCGATCGCCTGGCCGAGCTTGCGGGACCAGGAGTACATGCCGTAGACGGTCGCGTCGTTGCGCTCGCCGGTGCCAGCTGAACGGCCTGATGTCCTTCTTCTGCTGGGGTGTCGCTGCAGCGGTGCTCATCGTCGAAGCTCCTCCGGGTTCATCCTTGAACCGCGAGCGCGGCGCGCGCGGGGCCGTGGTTCGCTCAGATCGCGATGCGCTCCGTGGGACCGGTGAGGCGGGGTGAGGAGAGTCTGGTCAGGAGATCCGAGGAGAGGGCGATGTTGCCGGAGGTTGCAGTGCTGCCGAATGGACTCGAACCTGTTGCCTCATGAGTTAATGGAAGGCTTACCAGCATCGATGCTCTTGTCGGCACCTGAAGACGTCGGTCGTATGGCGGGGCGTGGGCCGGGTCTGCTCGTTCGGTTGTCAACGGTTGCCGGTGGCGGCCGGCAGTCGCTTCAGGTCCGCCGAGAGGCGGTGCGCTCGGCGACTCTCGCCGAGGAGTCCCGGAGGCGCTGACACGGGAACGACGGACGGCCGGGCCGCCCACGAGGGGCGATCCGGCCGTCCGGGAGGGTGCGGCGGAGCCGCAGGCGGTCATCGCCCCGTCGGGGGCGCGGCCGCTGAGGGGATCAGTAGAGGTTCAGGAAGGCCTGCAGGACCTCGACGGTGTCCCCGTCGATCTCGTCGGAGCCGTTCTGGGCGGCGCCGACCTCGTGCTGGAGGCCCGCGACGGTGTCCTCGCCGATCACGCCGTCCTGCGAGGTCTTGGCCCAGGCCTGCAGGGCGAGGGTGGTCTCCTCGTCCATCTCGCCGGTCTGCTCGACGCCCAGCCAGTCCTGGAGGGCGGTGATGGTCTTCGGGCCCATCTTGCCGTCGACCTCGAGGGTGCCGGCGACGGAGAGGTCGCCGGTGGCCTTGGAGCCGGGCTCGCCCTTGGACGCCTGCGGGGCCGGGGCGGCCTCCTCGGCCGGGGCCTCCTGCTGCTTCGGCTCCTCCTGCTTCTTCTCGGTCTCCTTGGTGAAGCCGTTCTCGTCGCAGTTGTCGGCGATGCCGTCACCGTCGCAGCTCCAGTCGCCCTGGGGCTCGGTGCTCTCGCGCTCGGTGGAGCGGTTCGCCTGCTGGTCGGACTCGCGGGGCTCGGGAGCCTGCTGCTGCTCCTGCTCCTCGGCCGGGGCCTGCTGCTCCTGCTCGGGGGCCTCCTCCTGCTCCTCGGCCGTGGGGGCGCCCGAGGTGTCGGAACCGCCGTTGATCGAGACGCCGCAGGTGGGCCAGGCGCCCTTGCCCTGCACGGCCAGGACGCGCTCGGCGACCGCGATCTGCTGGCTCTTCGAGGCCTGGTCGGCGGTCGAGGCGTACTCGGTGCCGCCGAAGCCCTCCCAGGTCTGCTGGGAGAACTGCAGGCCGCCGTAGTAGCCGTTGCCGGTGTTGATGGACCAGTTTCCGCCGGACTCGCAGGCGGCGACCTCGTCCCAGCCGGTGGCGGCCGAGGCGGAGGTGGTGGTCGCGGCGATCATGCCGGAGGCGACGACGGCGCCGCCGGCGACGGCGACGGCCGAGCGGCTGAGGCCGCGGCGGAGGGTGGCAGCGCGGGAAGTGCGCTGGGCGTGGGTGCTGTGCTTGGACAAGGGGACGTCCTCTCAGGTCGTGGGCGGTCGGCGGCCCCGGGCGGGCGCGGCTCGACCTCTTCGGACGTCGGCCACCGTACGGGCTCGCCGCCCCCTCGCGGCAAGGACCCGGGCCCGGAACTGACCGGGGTTTTACTCTTCCGGTTCGAGGGCATGACTCGCCGAGGGGCGTTTTGCGCGCTGCTGACCTGCGGTGACGCGGTGAGCTTCCTGTTCGGGATGGCGCGGTGTGAGTCATGGCGCGTCCTGTGGTGTCCTTCACAGCGCCCGTCCACCGCGCGGTCGGCCGACGGCACGCGGTCCGTCGGGCTTGCGGCAGCGGGCCGGTCGGCTCGCCCCCGGCGTGCCGTCCTGGCGGCCTCTCTCGCGCCGGCCTCAGTCGGCGTCCGGAGGGTCGAGCGCGGCGGCCGCTGCGGCGCGATGCTCCTGCGCGCCGGTCTCCAGCGCATAGAGGCCGTAGGCGAGCGGGGAGGCGGAGAACATCTCCTCGGCGTGCTCGCCGAGCCGTGGGTGGACGGTGCCGCCGCCGGCCTCGTAGGCGGCGAGCATCGCCGCGAAGGCCTCCGGGGGAGCGCTCGCGCGGTGGAACATGAAGTCCCGCGCCGGATCGCCGACGGATGCGGTGGTCCAGTCCAGCACCGCGCTGAGCCGCTCGCCGCGCACGAGGGTGTGCCCGGGATAGACCTCGCCGTGGGTGAGCACGCTGAGGTCCGGCCAATAGGAGTCCTTCGCCAACCACGCCTCCCAGCGCTCCCGCAGCGCGGGTGCGATCGGGAAGGCCTCGGCGACGCGGGCGAGGTCCTCGCGCCAGCCGGCGCGGACCTGCTCCGGAGTGCGGGACGGGATCCCGGTGGCGGCGGCCGCGACGGGGTCCACCGCGTGGAGCTGGGCGAGGAAGATGCCGAGGGTGCGGGCGTACTCGGTCGAGGCCATGTCCAGGTGCCACCGGACCGTGCCGTCGGGGTCGACGGTCAGCCCCGGGGTGCCGGGCAGGAGGGGATAGGCGATCAGGCGCGCCGTGCTGATCCGCCAGTCGGGGATCGCGACGTCCAGGTGCGGGGCGAGGTGGGCGAGCAGCCGGCCCTCGACCGCGGCGCGGGACAGCACCTCGGCGCGGCGGGGGATCCGCAGCACCCAGTCCTGCCCGTCCCGCGACCGGGCGAAGGCGACGCGGAAGTCGAGGCCGATCTCCTCGGTGCGCAGTGAGTCGCCGAGGAGGTCGAGCCCGTGATCGGCGGCGAGGGCGAGGAGCTGCTCGAGGTCGGCGGGCGGGGGAGCCCCGGCGTCGGCCGTGGCCGACGACGGGCTCGAGGGAGAGGTCTCGGTCATCCCGGCAGTCTGCCCGGCCCCGCGCACGACGTCATCCGGTTTCCCGGCCGACGGTGCGCCCGTCCGGTGCTCGCCGGCCGCGATGCCTGCCCGCGTAGGCTCGGGCCATGGGCGGGATGCGAGGAGGCATCGGCGCCGCGACCCGGATGGCGCTTCTCGCGCTCGCCCTGGTCACGACGGTGCCTCTCGGGGCGCAGCTGTGCGGCGGTGGACCCGTTGCCGAGGTCACCCAGCCCCTGCTCATGCCGCTGCTGCTCGGTGCGCTGCTGGTCGGGACGGAGCCCCCCGGGCGGCCGGCTCGTCCGGCTCTTCGCGCTGGGTCTCGTGCTCTCGTGGGCGGGGGACGCCCTGCCACGGTTCCTCGACGGGCAGGCGCAGTGGCTCGGCCGCTTCCTGCTCGCCCAGATTGTCTACGCGCTCGCGCTGTGGCCGCTGCGGGGAGGCTCGCTGCTCGGGTGCCGGGCGGCGGTGCTGCCCTATCTCGTCGTCGCCGTGGTGATCGTGGGCCTGTGCGCCCCGTCGGCCGGGGTGCTGCTGACTGCGCTGGTGGTCTACGCCGCGGCGATCTGCGCGATGGCGGTGCACGCCACCGGCCTCGGCGTGCGCGGCGGGATCGGGGGAGCGGTGTTCGTGGTCTCCGATTCCCTCATCGCCCTGAACACCTTCGACGTGCTCACCCTCCCGGCGCACGAGGTGTGGGTGATGGCGACCCATGTCGCGGCGCAGGTGCTGCTCGTGCTCGGCGTGCTGGGCCGCACCGCCCGGGCCGGACGATGGCCGAGAGATGGCGCGGGGCGTTCCTCTACGCCTATGTAGCCGTAGAGGAACGCCCCGCGCCAGTGGCCGACCATGGCCAGGCGGGCCAGGTGGGTCAGGCGGGCCGGTGGGGCTGCCGGGCACGGGCCCGGGTCGGCGAGGCCGGTCCAGCCGGTGGGGAGGCCCGCTCAGCCCCTGCGCGTCTCGGCGTGCTCGGCGCGCGCCTGCTCGCGGGCGCGGCGCTTGGCCTCCTTGGTCTCCCGCAGCTCCTTCTCCTCGGCGAGGGTGATCACCGTGCCGCCGGGATCGGTCGCGACGGTGCCGTCGGGGTGGGTGACCAGCAGGCCGTCCGGCTGCTCGTCGGAGCGCTCGCCCCGCTCGTTGAAGGCGAGCCGCGCCTCGTGCACGCGGTGGGCGTCGGCGAGGAGCTCGCGCACGCTGTGCTCGGCCACGACGATGTCCTCGTACTTCGCGGGCAGGCCGTCGACGATCTTCTCGTGGGCGAGCATCTTCTCGTACATCGCGTCCCGCTGCTCCTCGAAGGAGCGGTAGGTCATCTCGAGATATGCGCGGGCCTCGTGATGGGCGTTGTTCACCGCGGCCTGCGCTCGTCCCTTCGGGGACAGCAGCGAGGCGAGGACCGTGACCGTGAGGACGCCGATGATCACGCTGAGCGAGAAGGCGGTGGTGATCTCCGGGATCGCGTGCACGGCCTCGCCGCCGTTGATGAAGCCCAGCTCGTTCTCGTGCAGCGCGTGCACGACGAGCTTCACGCCGATGAAGGCGAGGATGATCGACAGGCCGTAGGAGAGGTAGACCAGGCGGTCGAGCAGCCCGTCGATGAGGAAGTACAGCTGACGCAGGCCCAGCAGGGAGAACACGGTCGCGGTGAACACGATGTAGGTGTTCTGGGTGAGGCCGAAGATCGCCGGGATCGAGTCGAGCGCGAAGAGGATGTCGGTCGCGCCGATCGCGATCATGACCAGCAGCATCGGGGTGAGGACGCGCTTGCCGTTCTCGATGGTGAAGAACTTGTCGCCGTCGTACTCGTCGGTCGCGGGCAGGACCTTCTTCACCAGGCGTACGAAGACGCCCTCGGAGTCCTCGTGGGAGTCCTCCTTCAGCTCGTCCACGATCATCTTGATCGCCGTGTAGAGCAGGATCGCGCCGAAGAGGTAGAAGGCCCAGGAGAAGTTGTCGATCGCGGCGGCGCCGAGGGCGATCATGCCCGAGCGGGCGATGATCGCGAAGGTGATGCCGAACAGCAGCACCTTCTGCTGGTCCTCTCGGGGCACGGAGAAGCCGGCGATGATGATCAGGAAGACGAAGAGGTTGTCGACCGAGAGGGCCTTCTCGGTGACGTACCCGGCGAAGTACTCGGTGCCCATGTCGACGCCGCCGAAGACGAGGACGAGCACGCCGAAGGCGAGCGCGATGCCGACGTAGAGCGCGGACCACACGGCCGCTTCGCGCAGGGTGGGGATGTGCGCCTTGCGCACATGGAAGATGTAGTCGAAGGCGAGGAGCCCGAGCACCACGATGATGGTGACGGCCCAGATCAGGGGGGAGACGGTCATGGAGGACCTTCCGGGTCGCGAGGTGGACCCGGGTCTCTCCACCCTCCGGCCTGTGCCGGTGGGCCGCTGCGCCCGGGGGCCCGTTCGGCGGTCCCCGTGGTGACGTGCGCAGCGTGGCGGATACTCCCCCGTTGCCGTCCGCGAGCGTAGACGGCGTCCCTGAGAAGCTCCCGAACGTCGCTCGCGGGTGCGGGGGAGTTCTGCGACCGAGCTCTCGCCCTCGGGCTGTCACCCTCGGGCGGTCAGCGGTCCTCGAGTGCGTCCTCCAGCTCGTCCTTGGTCATCGTCGAGCGGCCCTCGACCCCCTGCCGGCGGGCGTCCTCGTACAGCTGCTCCTTCGTGCGTCCCTTCGCGCCGCTGTGCGAGCGCTCGCCGCCCCGCTCGGACGGGGACTTGTCCTCGAGGGACACGCGGCTCGCCTCCTCGGACTCGCCCTCCTGGGCGCGGGTCTTGTTCACGGTGCGGGCCGCGATCTCCTCGGCCTCGTCCTCGGGGACGCCCTTGTCGAGCTGGCCGTCCTTGATGTGCTGGTACTGGCGTTCGCGCTTCTCGTTCCATGCCTCTGGCATGACTGCTCCTCCTTCTCCGTCCTGCGTCCACGACCCCCGGGACGGGGTGCCGTCGTGCCGGACGTGACCGGCATCTCCATGCTGTCGCGCGGGTCGGGCCGATGTCGAGGCCGGGGGCCGATCGGTCGGGGCCGGAACAGGGGCTCGTACTGCCCGGACCGTCCCTGCGGGAGGCGGGGCAGGCCGACGGGGACGGCAGCCCCCGTCGGTCGGCGACGCTCACTCGCGCGCGCGGTCCCCGGACATCGACCCGATGCTGTTGGACGGGGTGGCCTCGTCCTTCCAGCGGAGCAGCGCGCCGACGCCCTCGGGGATCCCGAGCGCGTCCTCCTGCAGGGCGGAGACCGAGGCGTCGATGGCCAGAGCCGTGCGCAGCAGCTCCTCGATCCCGGCGGGCTCCCCGCCGGTCACGAACACGAGCTCCTCGACCTGGCCGCGGCCGATCGCCTGGGCGACCTCGGTCGCGCCGCCCACCGAGGCGCCGTCGCGCGCCTGGCTCTCGCGGAAGCGGCCCTCGAGGTCCCGCTGCCGGGCGGCGATGAACTCCTCGGTGGCGCGGGTGAGCGCCTCGCGGAAGGGGCCGCGGTCCAGCGCGGCACCGCGGCTGCCGCCGGGGACCTCCAGGAGCCGGTCGCGGGTCTCACGGCCCAGCGCCTCGCGCAGCAGTCCCATCGCGCGCACGTCGCCGCTGAGCATCACCATGTCCACGCGGTGCTCGCGCAGCGCGCGCTCGACGGCCTCGGCGACCGCGTCGGCGTTGCGCTCCCAGGAGTCCTCGACGCGGGCCTCGAAGTTGTCGGCCCGCCAGCCGTGCTGGGGCCCGCCTCCGACGCTCGCCTTGTGGAGGACGTCGTGGCCGCCCTCGACGGTCGCGTCCTCTCCCAGACCGTTCGGGCCGTGGGCGATCGACGGGTTCTCCGGTGCTCGCAGGTGCAGGTCGGCGCCGGCCCGGTCCACGACCACCAGCAGCTGGCGCACCGCGAAGGGGATCAGCTGCAGCAGCGGCAGCAGTTGCGGGAACTCGCCCCGGTGGGCCGACTCCTGCAGCGGAGGCGCCGGAAGGACCCGGTCCACGAGGATCCCGTCGTCGTTCGCGAAGACGGAGCGGCCCTGCCGTCCGCCGAGGGTCGAGGGGCTGAGCACCGTCTCCTCGATCTGGGCGAGCAGCGCCTGCGGGGCGCCGTCGGCCGTGAGGGTGGAGCGCATCCGCGCCCAGCGGGCCTCGAGCTCGCCGGCCGCTTGGGGGTCGGTTCGGGTGGTGTCGAGGTGGACCGAGACGACGGGGCCGGTCGCTTCGAGGACGGGCGTGAGCCAGGGCAGTTTCACAGTGGACCTCCAGGTGCTCGACGTGCGGGGACGACCGTGCTCCCAGCTCGGCCTCTTCGCCCCGCCTGGGTCCGTTCAACCCTGGCACGCGGGGTCCGGCATCGCAAGCGGGTTCGGGCCGAGGGGGTCGCTGCCCTGCGTGGGGCCCGCTCCGGCTCCCGTCCCGCGGGGCGGTCAGAAGGTGAAGCCGCGGAAGAGCAGCAGCGCCAGGCCCAGGCCGACGACGAGGTTCACGACGGTCGCCGCCGCGAACACGACGATCGGCTTCCAGCCGGACTCCCTGATGCTCGAGGCGTTGAACTCGAGGCCGATCGAGACGAAGGCGAGGGTCAGCGCCCAGGTCTGCAGCTCCTTGGCGGCGTCCAGCCGCAGCTCGAGGACGGCCTCGGGGAGGGACTCCGCGAGCACCGTCGCCACGACCGAGGCGAGCAGGAAGCCGAGCACGAACTTCGGGAACCGCTCCCAGAGCATCGCCAGCGAGCGGCGATCTCCCACGCGGCGCGTGCCGGAGCCGGCGACGGCCCGGCCGGCGGCGGGGGCGACCCTGAAGGAGAAGTACAGCGTCAGCAGCACGGCGACGATGCCCAGCAGCGCGTTCTGGGTGACCTTCACGATCGAGGCGATCTGCAGCGGCTGCTCGCCGGCGACCGCGCCCGCGGCCGTCACCGCGGCGGTGGTGTCGATGTTGCCGCCGATCCAGGCGCCGGTGACCGCGGGGGACAGCCCCATCAGGTCCGCGAGCCAGGGGAGCAGGAAGATCGAGGGCACCGCGAAGACGATCACGAGGGTGGCGGTGTAGGCGAGCTGCTCCTTCTTCGCCTCCACGGCGCCGGCGGCCGCGACGGCGGCGGAGACCCCGCAGATCGACAGGGCGGAGGCGAGCAGGGCCCGCAGCCTGTCGTCCAGCCCCAGCAGCCCGGCGAACCACCAGGTGAACGCGAAGACGACGGTGATCAGCAGGATCGCCTGGAGCACGGCGGGACCCGCCGCGCGCACCACGATCGCGAAGTTCACGGTCGCGCCCAGCAGCACCAGGCCCACCTTGATGAACAGCTCGGTGCGGAAGGCCGCGGCCATGCGACGGCGCACCCCGGTCAGGGACAGCACCGCGTTGCCGAGGAAGCCGAGCGCGATCGCGTAGACCGGGTACTCGATCGACTTCGCGACCTTCCCGACGGCGGTGCCCTCGGTGAGCTCGGGGACAGCATCGGTGAGCACCGAGACCAGCCAGGCCAGGGCCACCACGATCACGAGGCCCGCGACGGTCCAGCCGAGCGCGGCGCGCGGAGCCGGGGCGGGGGAGGGGGCGCCGGCCTCGGCCGCGGCGCCGTCGGCGGCGGTCCGCTCCGTCGCGCTCACGGGATCAGCTCCGGGGAGATCAGCCCGGCCATGCAGGCGCCGAACAGGACGAGCCCCACGAGCGTCGCGATCCAGTCCTCGCCGAGGGAGAACCGCTTGTGGTCATCGGGGTCGTCGGGGCGCTCGGTGCTGCTCACCGTTCCTCCTCCAGTCTCGGGATGTCCCGGTGCACGCGCCGGGGCCTGGAGGCACTGTAGGACATCGGCGCGGGGTGTTTCGGCGTGCGACCAGCACGTTCGCTCCGCGTCCTCGTCCT
Organism: Brachybacterium atlanticum; assembly: GCF_025669985.1. Classification (NCBI taxonomy): domain Bacteria; kingdom Bacillati; phylum Actinomycetota; class Actinomycetes; order Micrococcales; family Dermabacteraceae; genus Brachybacterium; species Brachybacterium atlanticum. The sequence continues at coordinate 12,804 of NZ_JAKJJW010000023.1, forward strand.
GTCAGGTGCCCGTCAGCTCTCGTCCATGTGACGGACACCCGCGGCGGCCGCCACGACGCGCCAGTCCTCGGCGAGGGAGGCGATCGTCGCGTGGGCGTTCAGGCCGGAGGGCTGGGGGACGACGTGGAGGTCGATCCCGGCCGGCCAGCCCTCGACCTCGGCGGGGTCCTGCCGTCCGAGCCGGGCGCGGGGCAGCGCGTAGGCGGTGCGGAAGGCGGTGATCCCGGCGATCGCGACCGTGCGGGGACGCAGCGTCTCGAGCCGCTCGACGAGCCGGCGGCCGGATGCGCGCAGCTCCTCGCGGCCCAGCTCGTCGGCGCGCACGGTCGCACGGCCGATCAGGTTCGTGATCCCGATGCCGCGGGTGCGGAGGTCCTGCTCGTCCTCGGGGTCCAGGCCCCGGGAGGCGTCCACGAGGCGGGAGGTGAGGCCGGCGCGGTGAAGGGAGGGCCAGAAGCGGTTCCCGGGCCGGGCGAAGGGGGCGTTCACGGCCGCGGTCCACAGCCCCGGGTTGATGCCGACGATCAGCAGGCGCAGCTCCTCGCCCCGTCGCGGGTCCGGCAGCACGTCGTCGATCGCGTCGGGGTCGGGGGTCGCGAAGTCGGCCAGCTCGTCCCGGGAGGGACGTCGACCGCCGAGCGGGGAGGGGCGACGAATGCTCATCCCGGCACTGTACGACGGCTCCGGTGACGCGGTCCCGCCGTACTGTGGCGCCATGGACGCGACGGCGGCAGGACGGGCAGGGACAGGACGGGCAGGGACAGGACGAACAGGGGCAGTGCGGGCGGAGACGGGCCGGCCCGGGAGCGACCGGCCCCGAGCAGGGCGGCTGCAGGTGATCGCGGGCCCGATGTTCGCGGGCAAGACCGAGGAGCTGCTGCGGCGCGTGCACCGGGCGCGCCTGGCGGGTCGGCGCGTCGAGGTGGTCGGGCACAGCCTGGATGACCGCGGCGGCGCGGAGCGGCTCAGCACCCACCTGGGCCGCAGCGTGCCCGCCCGGATGCTCGAGGAGCCGCATCCCCTGCTCGACCTGCTGGACGGGGACACCGCAGCGGGCGAGGAGGGCGCAACGCCCGAGGCCCAGGCGCCCGACGGCGGTGTCGAGCTGCTCGCCCTCGACGAGGCGCAGTTCTTCGGGCCCGCCCTCGTGCCGGTGCTCGAGCGGCTGCTCGAGGCCGGGATCGACGTCGCCGTCGCCGGGCTGTGCCTCACCTACGACGGCGAGCCCTTCTCCCCGCTGCCGGAGCTGATGGCGCGTGCCGAGGAGGTCGTGAAGCTCACCGCGGTGTGCACCGTGTGCGGGGCCGATGCCGCCTTCCACATCCGCCTGGTCGACGACGGGGCCGACGCCCACCGCGCGACCGCCGCGCAGGTGGGCGGCGGGGAGTCCTACCGGGCCCGCTGCCGCGCCCACCGCGATCCGGCCCTGCGGGAGCGGGGCCCGCTCGACTGAACCCGACGCGCGGGGCGGTGCTCGTCCGTGCGTCCTGCGCATGCCTGACCTGTCCGCCGCCTCCCTCTCGTTACGCTGGCGCGATGATCCTCACCCCGGACCAGGCACCCGTCGGCTCCCCGCATCCCGGTCGCCGGGGAGACGAGTCCGTCACGGCGTCCGCCGTGCGCTATGAGGCGGAGGCGGGGGAGCGCGCCGAGCAGGCGCTGCCCGCCGAGGCCAGAGCGGCGGGGATCGTCGGCCGCACCATCGCGCCCGGCGAGGTGCTGCGCTGGTTCGTGCACCCGGTCCTGGACGAGGAGCTGAGCTGGGGCGCGACCCATGTCGCGCTCGACCTCGTCCTCGACGACGGCTCCCGCCTCTCGCAGCACGAGCCCCGCGACCAGCACGGCTCCCTCGCCACCGCCCGCGGGCTCGGCGAGGCGAGGATCCTTTACTCCGACCAGTGGAACGACGTCCAGGTGGGGCTCGGGGCGCTCATCGGCCGCCGGATCGAGGAGGTGCTGGTCGAGGTCGATGTGCCCGAGGACCACGAGGCCGATCTCCTCGAGGACCTCGAGTCCGAGCCCGGGGAGGCCGCGCCGCCCGCCCCGCTGCACGGGTGGATCGATGGCCCCTCCCTCGCCGTGCCGCCCGCGGACCCGCCGCTCGAGGACCCCGTCGCCTGGGTCGACACCCGGCGTGGCACCCGCTCGGCCTTCGAGTTCTCGCGCGGGAACACCCTGCCGATCACCGCCCTGCCCAACGGCTTCGCGAAGTTCACCCCCGCGACCGACGCCCGCACCCGCCGCTGGATCTACCAGCACCACCGCACCCATCTCCAGGGCCTGTCCCTCACCCACCAGCCGAGCCCCTGGATGGGCGATCGCCACCAGCTGGTGCTGATGCCGCTGCTGGGCGAGAGCCCGGACGCGAGCCCCGCCGCGCGCGAGCGCGCCTTCTCCCACGCGGACGAGACCGCCCGCCCCGACCTCTATGCCGTCGCCCTCGAGGGCGGGATCGGGATGCGGCTGGCGCCCACCGACCACGGCGCCGTCTGCGAGATCTCCCTGCCGGAGGACTCCGGGCCCGGCCACCTCCTGCTCGAGGGCGTGGATACGCACAGCCGCCTCGACGCCGCCGGCGCCGTCTTCGACGGGCGGGTCCAGGGCTGGATCGACTCCTCGCCCCAGGAGGGGTACGACCGGGCCGACGGGGCGACGCGCATGTTCGTGCTCGCCGAGGTGCAGCCCGCCCCCGTGCGCGTCGGCCGCGCGGAGGGCGACAGCGGAGGCAGCGTGCTCAGCTTCGCGCCCGGCACCCGCACCGTCATGGTCCGTCTGGTGACAAGCCTGCTCGGCCAGGACCAGGCACAGCGCACTTTCGCGCTCGAGCTCGCCGGACGCACCCTGGAGCAGGTCCGTGAGGAGGCCCACGCCCTGTGGACCCGCCGCCTGCAGGTGCTCGAGGCGCCCGGCGCGACCGCCCCGCAGCGCCGCACCCTGTACGGCAGCCTCTACCGCCTGAACCTCTACCCGTCCTCCCACTGGGAGAACCGCGGCACCGCCGAGGTGGTCGAGCCCGTCCACGCGAGCCCCGTGCTGCCCGTGCGCGGCGCGGCGACCGACACCCGCACCAACGCCGAGACGGTGCCGGGGCAGATGTACGTCGACCACGGCTTCTGGGACACCTATCGCACCGCCTGGCCCGCCTACGCCCTGCTCTACCCCGAGCTCGCCGCGGAGCTCGCCGACGGCTTCGTGCAGCAGCACCGCGAGGGCGGCTGGATCGCGCGCTGGTCCTCACCCGGCTATGCCGACTGCATGACCGGCACCAGCAGCGACATCGCCTTCGCGGACCTGCAGGTCAAGGGCGTGCCGCTGCCCGATCCGCAGGCGACCTACGAGGCCGCGCTGCGCAATGCGACCGTCGCCCCGCCGATCCCCGAGGTGGGTCGCAAGGGCGGGGAGACCGCCGTGTTCCGCGGCTACGTCGCCACCGACGCCGAGGTGGGGGAGAGCGTCTCCTGGAGCCTCGAGGCGCACATCAACGACGCCGGCATCGCCGCGCAGGCGGCGCTGCTCGCCGGGCGGGCCGAGGCCGAGGGGGACCGGCTCCGCGCCGAGCGGTTGCGCGGCGAGTCCGCCTATCTCGCCGCGCGCAGCGCGAACTATGCCCTGCTGTTCGATCGGACGACGGAGTTCTTCCGCGGCCGACGCTCCGACGGGGCCTTCGCCGTCCCGGCCGAGGAGTTCGACCCGCTGGAGTGGGGAGGGGACTTCACGGAGGCCAACGGCTGGACCTTCGCCTTCCACGCCCCGCACGACCCCGAGGGCCTCGCCGCCCTGCACGGCGGCCGCGACATGCTGCGCGGCCGGCTCGAGCAGTACCTGGACACGCCCGAGCGCGCCGACCGCCGCGGCTCCTACGACACCACCATCCACGAGATGGTCGAGGCGCGGGCGGTGCGGATGGGCCAGTTCGGGTTCTCCAACCAGCCCGCCCATCACATCCCTTTCCTGTTCCACCACGTGGGGGCGCCGGAGGAGGCCTCCCGGATCGTCCGCGAGGTGCAGCGGCGCCTCTTCGTCGGCGAGCAGATCGGGCAGGGGTATCCCGGCGACGAGGACAACGGCGAGATGAGCGCCTGGTGGCTGCTGACGGCGCTGGGGCTGTACCCGCTGCAGCTCGGCACGGGCCGCTATCACCTGGTCGCGCCGCTGTTCGAGACGGTGCGGGTGCGGCCGCTGGGCCGGGAGGGCTTCACCCTCACCGCGCACGGCACGGGCGGGACGCCGGCCGGTGCCGAGGACGTCTGCATCACCGGGATGCGGGTGCGCGGCGCGGAGCACGCGGACTCGTGGATCGACCACGCGGATCTCCGCGGCGAGATCGAGATCGAGCTCGGTGCGGAGCCCGGTGACTGGGGCACGGTCCCGCCCTCGCCGACCGCGCCGGGGCAGCGGCCGCAGCCGCTGTGGGATCTCTTCGCCGCGGACCCCTCGCAGCCGCTGCTGGACGACGACGCCCGCACCGAGCTCGTGCTGGAGACGGCGAGCGCCGTGCTCGACCTGCCCGAGCTCGGCGAGCCGATGCAGGCCCGCTTCCTCACCCTCACCTCCTCCGCGGAGACGGGCGGGGACCCGATCGCGTGGCGGCTGGAGGGCTCGGACGACGGCGAGAGCTGGGAGGTGCTCGACGCCCGCTCCGCGCAGCGCTTCGAGTGGCGACGCCAGACCCGCCCCTTCGAGATCGCCTCCCCGCGGCCGTGCCTGCATCACCGCCTGGTGGTGACGACCTCCGAGGGCCCGCTGCGGCTGGCGGAGCTCGAGCTGCTCGCCTGAGCGGGCACCGGCCGCCGCACGAGCCCACCGCGCCCCGAGAGCGGGGTGCCCGCGCGGCGGTCGATGAGCACCCACGGCAGGGTCATCGCCGCCCACACCGCGGCGATCAGCACCGCCTCGACCAGCAGGTACTGCGGCCACGGCCCCAGCAGGTCCAGGATGCTCGGCCCGGCGGGCGCCCGGTTCAGGTAGCCGTAGTTCGCGCCGGTGAGGGTGTTGCCGGTGACGGCGATCCCCGCCCACAGCAGCGTCGCCGCGTAGGCGATCCCGTACCCGCGCCAGGTGGGCCGGCAGCCGAGCCCCCACACCAGCACCACCGGGGCGAGCACTCCGGCGCCGTGCGCGATCCAGTACTCCGCGAACTCCAGCGGCACCCACACGAAGTAGTTCAGGTCCGGGGTGAGCACCGACTGCATGTTCAGCGTCAACCCCCAGAACCAGCACACCACCACCGCCCAGCGCGCCTGCATGATCAGGGCGATCGGGACCAGGAACCGCAGCGCGTCGGAGTAGTGCAGCGGCAGGGACTCCTCGAGGTTCCACGCCCAGGGCATGAACCCCCATGCCGTCCAGGCCGCGGAGTTCGCCAGCAGCGCCCAGCCCGCGACCCGCAGCGCCCGGTCCACCCGGGCGCTCTCGCCGCGGCGCGCCCAGCGCACCAGGACGACGGCGGCGAGGGCGAGGAGCACCAGCATCGAGAGGTGCGCGCCGCCGTAGGCGGGCATGTGCCCGATCGCGGGGGCGACGAGGAGCGGGTCGTAGGGGCCCGGGCCGGGGCGGTCCAGATGCATCGTCGGCTCTCCTCGTGGTCGCTCGGACCCGCCCCGTCGTCGGGGCGCACGGGCAGAGCATACGGAAGCGCCCCGCCGCGGCGGGGCGCTTCCGCAGGGCTGCGTGCGGGCCTTCTCAGGCGGCGACGCCCTGGCGGCGCAGCCCGATCTCCTTGAGCAGCGTCACGAGCGCGGCGGCCACCACCGTGCCGGCCAGCAGCGCGAGCACGAAGCCCCACACCGGGCTGATCGCGAAGGCGACGAAGATGCCGCCGTGCGGTGCCTGCGAGCCGACGCCGAACGCCATGATCAGCGCACCGGTGACCGCGCCGCCGGTCATCATCGAGGGGATCACGCGCAGCGGGTCCGCGGCGGCGAAGGGGATCGCGCCCTCGGAGATGAACGCCGCGCCCAGCAGCCAGGCCGTCGTCCCGTTCTCCCGCTCCACGGGGGAGTAGAGGCGGCGCCGCACCAGGGTGGACAGCGCCATCGCCAGCGGCGGCACCATGCCGGCGGCCATCACGGCGGCCATGATCTCGAACGCGGCCTCGGTGCCCTGGGACAGCCCCGCGGTCGCGAAGAGATACGCCGCCTTGTTCACGGGCCCGCCCAGGTCGAGGCACATCATCAGCCCGATGATCACGCCGAGCAGCACGGCGGAGGAGCCGGACATGCCCGTCAGCCCGTCCTGCAGCGCGGTCATGAGGGCGGCGAGCGGGCGGCCCAGGAACAGCAGCATCAGCCCGCCGACCACGAAGGTGGTCACCAGCGGGATGATCACCACCGGCATCAGCCCGGCGAGCCAGCGAGGCGGGGTGAGGGTGGTGAACCACAGCGCGATCAGGCCCGCGAGCAGGCCCGTGATGAGACCGCCGAGGAAGCCGGCGCCCACGGCCACCGACACGGCACCGCCGATGAAGCCGGGCGCGATGCCGGGCCGGCCGGCGAGGCCGAAGGCGATGTAGCCCGACAGTGCCGCGACGAGGAAGCCCATGCCGAGGTTCCCGAGCGTGAACAGCACCGCGCCGAGATAGAGGGCGAGGCCCGCGCGCTCGGTCTGCGCCATGCCGGTCGCGCCCTCGTACTCCTGGTGACCGGGCAGCGAGGACAGCGAGAACCCGGTCGCGACGTCCTGGGCGACGAAGGCGACGTCGAAGCCCGCGACGAGGAAGCCGAGCGCCATCAGCAGGCCGCCCGCGGCGACGAAGGGGATCATGTAGGACACGCCCGTCATCACGGCGCCCTGGATCCGGCGGGGCCAGGACTGGGACGCGCCGCTCTCCGCCTTCTGCGAGGTCGCGGCGCCGGCCTGCACACGGCGGGCCGACGGATCGGAGGCCGCGGCGACCGCCTCGTCGATCATCTCCCCGCCATGGGAGATCGCCCGCTTGACCGGGTGCTCCACGAGGGGCAGTCCCGCGAAGCGCTCCCGGCCCGAGATGTTCACGTCCGCGGCGACGATCAGGGCGCTCGCACGAGCGATCTGCTCGTCGGTGAACGGGGTGATGCCGCCGGAGCCCTGGGTCTCCACGTGCAGCTCGATGCCCTTGTCCTTCGCGGCGTTCTCGAGGGACTCGGCAGCCATGTAGGTGTGGGCGATCCCGGTGGGGCAGGAGGTGATCGCCAGCAGCACCGGGGCGTCCGCCGACGGCTCGTCCGACGGGGCGGGGCTCGGCGCGGCAGCGCTCGCCGAGGCGGAGCCGGAGGTCGGAGCGGCGGTCGAGGCGGCGCCCGTCCCGACCGCTGCGTCGGCGGGCTCCTCGGACGTCGCGGCGCCGGCGGCCTGCGCGTCGGTTCCCGCCTCCTCGGGGGCGACCACGTCCATGACGAGCGCGGAGACCTCCTCGGGGGTGGATGCCCCCCGCAGCGCGGCGAGGAACTCCGGGCGGATCAGGGCGCGGGAGAGCTGGGCGAGGAGCTTCAGGTGCTGGTCGTCGGTGCCGGCGGGCGCGGTGATCGCGATGATCAGATCGGCCGGCCCGTCGGCGGAGCCGAAGTCCACCGGCTCGCTCAGACGCACGAGCGCGAGCGCCGCCTCGTGGACGGCCTCGGTGCGGCAGTGGGGGATCGCGAAGCCGCCGGGCATGCCGGTCGCGAAGGACTCCTCGCGCTTCAGCAGCCCGGCCTCGAGGCCGTCGCGCTCGGCGCGGCCGGTCGCGGCGACGAGGTCGGCCATCATGCCGATCACGGCGTGCTTGTCCCCGGGCGGGGCGACGTCGAGCCTCACCAGCTCGGGGGTCATCAGCGCAGCGGACATGGGGGTTCTCCTTCGAACGGGCACCCTGGCGGGGCGGGTGGAGCGGGTCAGAGTCGGACGACGGCGGAGGCGTCGATCCGCACCTGGTCGGGACGGGGGATGGTGGTGCCGGGCAGGCCGACCGCGGCCGTGCCGTAGGCGAGTGCGCGCGCGAGCCGGTCGGCCGGGGCCTCCTCGAGCGCGCGGGCGATGAGATAGCCGGCGGTCGCGGAGTCGCCCGCGCCGACGGTCGAGACGACGGGCCCGGGCGGGACCGGGCAGTACCAGGCCGCCCCCTCGGTCGCGAGGAGGCCGCCGGCCCCGCCGAGGGTCACGAGCACCGCGCCGACGCCGCGGCGGTGCAGGTCCAGCGCGGCCTCCGCGACGGGGTCGAGCCGTCCCGCCGCCGCCTCGGCCTCGAGCGCCGCACCGTCCGCGCCGAGGATCTGGCCGAGCTCCTCGGCGTTGGGCTTGAGGAAGTCGGGGGCGGCGCGGTCCAGCGCTGCGGCGAGCGCGGCGAGCGGGGCGTCGGAGGTGTCCACGCCCACCCCCGCGCCGCGCTCCCGCAGCGCGACGACGAGACGCACGTACTCGTCCGTCGGCAGGCCGGGGGCGAGGGAGCCGGAGAGCATGACGCTGTCCCCGGGGCGGGCGACGGCCAGCAGCAGCTCCTCGAGGGCGGCGACCTCGGCCCGGTCCAGCGTCGCGCCGGGCTCGTTGAGCTTCGTGGTGGTCTCCGGGGTGGAGAGCACGGTGAGGTTCGTGCGCACACGGCCCGCGACGGGGCTCGCCCGGTGGGGGAGGGCCTCGGCCTCGAGCAGGTCCAGCAGCGCATCCTGCGGCGCGGCGGGGAGGACGGCGGTCACGGGAAGCCCGGCGCGGTGCACGCCCAGCGCGACGTTGATCCCCTTGCCGCCGGGCTGGAGGCCGTCGGCGCGGATGCGGTGCACGCCGCCGGGGACCAGGGGACCGCCGAGGTCGACGGTGCGGTCGAGGGAGGGGTTCGCGGTGAAGGTGATGATCATGCGGTCAGCACCTCGATCCCGGCCTCCTCGAGCTCGGCCGCGAGCTCGGCGGGCAGGCCGTCGTCGGTGACCAGGGCGTCGATCCCGGCGGTCGTCGCGAAGGTGACCAGATGACGCGTGCCGGCCTTCGAGGAGTCCGCGAGCACGACGCGTCGTGCCGCGCAGCGGGCCATCGCGGACTTCACCGCCGCCTCGTCGGGATCCGGGGTGGTGAAGCCGGAGGGGTCGAAGCCGTTGCAGCCCAGCACGACGAGCTCGGGATGCAGCAGGCCCATCGCCTCGACGGTCCCGGCGCCGACGGCGGCCTGGGTGGTGGGGCGGACCCGCCCCGGCAGCACGTGCACCTCGAGATCGGTGTGCACGAGGGCGCCCTGCGCGATCGCCGGGGCATGGGTGATCACGGGGCCGCGCCGGCCGCTGAGGTGCGGGATGAGCTCGCCGACCGTGGTGCCCGCATCGAGCATCACCGCGGCGCGGGGATCGCCGGGCAGCAGGCTGGCGGCGGCGCGGGCGATGCGGCGCTTGGCTGCGACATTGGTGGTGCGGCGGGCCTCGAGGTCGGGCTCGACCTCGGCGGTGCTCGGAGGCACGGCCCCGCCGTGGACCCGCACGAGCAGCCGCTCGGCGGCGAGCTGGTCGAGGTCGCGGCGCACCGTCTCGGTGGTGACGTCGAAGTCGACCGCGAGCTCGGTGACGGTCACGCGGCCGCTCGCCTCGAGCATCTCGAGGATGCGGCGCCGGCGTTCACGGGCGTACATGGGGCACCTGCTTCGTCGGAGGTCGGACGGGGGCCGTCGCGGTGCGGGGCCGTGGACGGCCCGGCGGGATGAGAGCACCATACGCCCGAAAACCACAGAGAACAACAGTGGAAGTGCCTTTGTTTCTGTGGATGGGGTGAGGTGGGTCGGGCAAGGGGCGAGAGCGCCTCTAGAGTGAGCGAGCCGTCCACTCCCAGGAGGAACGATGACCCCGCCGGACCAGACGCCGCGTGCGAGCCAGCGCGCGAGCCGGACCGCGAAGGCCGCCGACGAGTACGCCGCCGAGCGGCGGGTGCGCCACTTCACCAGGCGCGACCAGGCCAAGCGCTTCCTCGACGAGGTGAACTACCCCCACAGCATCCATCCGGCGCTGGTGCCGGGCGTCTCCGTGGAGGACCAGAAGGTCCGCTACGGGATCGACAAGGTCATCGTCGGCGTGGTGGGCGCCGTGATCATCGGCTTCGTCGCCTGGGGCGTGCTCGCCCCGCAGCCGGTCTTCGACATCTCCGGCGCGGCGCTGACCTGGGTGATGCACAACCTCGGCTGGGTCTTCAACGTCCTCGCCATCGGCATGGTGATCCTGCTGCTGGTGATCGCCCTGTCCCGCTACGGCAGGATCCCGCTGGGCCTGGACGGGGAGGAGCCCGAGTACGGCACCGCCTCCTGGGCGGCGATGCTCTTCGGCGCCGGCATCGGCATCGGCATCATCTTCTTCGGACCCTTCGAGCCGCTGACCTACTACCTCTCCCCGCGCCCCGGCGCCCCCTACGACGCCGGCTCGATCGCCGCGATGAAGGGCGCGATCGCGCAGTCCGCGCTGCACTGGGGGATCAACGCCTGGGCGATCTACGCGATCGTCGGCCTCGCCGTCGCCTACATCTCCTTCCGCCGCGGACGGGTGCCGCTGATGAGCGCGATCGTCGCCGGGCTCTGGGGCGGGGACTCCTCCTCGCCCGCCAGCCGCGTCATCGACGCGCTCGCGATCATCGCGACCCTCTTCGGCACCGCCGCCTCCCTCGGAATCGGCGCCCTCCAGATCGCCCGGGGCGTGGAGATCGTCGGCGGACTGCCGCCCACGGGCACGGCGCTCGCCATGGTGATCATCGGCGTGCTGGCCCTCGGCGCGATCGCCTCCGCGGTCTCCGGGGTCGCGCGCGGCATCCGCTGGCTGTCGAACATCAACATGGCGCTCGCCCTCGTGCTGGCCGTGTTCATCTTCGCCGTCGGTCCCACCGTGTTCCTGATGAACATCATCCCCGGAGCGATCACCGAGTACTTCGGCACCCTGCCGGACATGCTCGGTGCGAACATGTCCGAAGGCGAGGACATGCAGACCTTCCTCTCGAGCTGGACCACCTTCTACTGGGCGTGGTGGGTCAGCTGGGCGCCCTTCGTCGGCGTGTTCACCGCGAAGATCTCCCGCGGCCGCACCATCCGACAGTTCGTGCTCGGCGTGCTGCTGATCCCCTCCTCGATCATCGTGCTCGCCTTCGCCGTCCTCGGCGGCACCGCGATCTGGCTGCAGCGCCGGGCCAGCGAGCTCGACGCCGCCGGGAACACCGTCGGCATCGCCGACCCCGATCTCGCGATCGCGCCCGACGGGACGATCGAGTCGCTCCCCGCCCCGCAGGAGATCTTCTTCGCGGTCGTGGACCAGCTGCCCGGCGCCGGCATCATCTCCGCCGTGGTGGTCGTGATGCTCGCGATCTTCTTCATCACCTCCGCCGACTCCGCCTCGCTGGTGAACTCGCAGCTGTCCCAGAAGGGAAACCCCGCCCCGAACCGCCTCATCACCGCGTTCTGGGCGCTGTGCATGGCGGGCATCGCCATGGTGATCCTGCTGTTCGGCGGGCAGAACGCCCTGCAGGGCCTGCAGAACCTCATCGTCGTCTCGGCCCTGCCCTTCGCCGTGGTGCTGGTGCTGATGGCGGTCGCGCTGGTCAAGGAGCTGCGCAACGACCCGATGACCATCCGTGAGCACTACCAGGAGGCCGCGGTCGAGAACGCGGTCAAGGCAGGCGTGGCGGAGTACGGCGATCACTTCGCCCTCGCGATCGAGCCGACCGCCCCGGACAGCGAGTACGCCACCGGCGGCGAGTTCGACTCCACCGCGCCCGAGGTCACCGAGTGGTACGCCCGCACCGACGAGGACGGCAACCCGATCGACTACGACTACGAGCGGGGCGTCTACCTCGACGCCGACGGGAACCCGCTGCCCGACGAGGACGAGGGCGCGGACCCCGGGACGGACGACGCCGTGGATCCCGGGGCGGACGACGCCGAGGGGGACGACGCCGAAGAGGACGACGCCGAGGGGGACGACTTTGCGCAGAGCTCGCTGGAGGAGGCTCCCGAGGACGGCGACGGGCCCGCCCGGCGACCGGGCGGAGGCACCGGGCGGAGCTGAGGCGCCGGGCCGTCGGCGGCGCCCGGCGCACCCGGTGCGCGGGACGGGACTGAGGCATCGGCCATCCCCGCGCCGCAGCGAGGGAGGCACGGGGCGGGCGGGCCGCTACCATCGGAGCACTCCGCGCCGCCCATCCACAGGAGCTGTGACCCGATGACCCAGGCCTACCACGCCGATTCCTCCGACCTCGCCCGGAAGGAAGTGCTGACCTGGGAGCTTTTCGGCACCGCCTCGCGCGAGCTGGCCCAGACGATCGCCGACTCCGACTTCGAGCCGGAGATCATCATCGCCGTGGCCCGCGGCGGTCTGCTCCCGGCCGGCGCGCTCTCCTATGCGCTGGGCGTGAAGCTCTCCGACGCGATCAACGTCGAGTTCTACACCGACGTGCACGAGACCCTGCCCGATCCGGTGCTGCTCGCCCCGATGCTCGACACCGAGTCGATCAAGGGCAAGCGCCTGCTGGTCGTGGACGACGTCGCCGACTCCGGCCGCACCCTCGCCCTCGTGCTCGACCTGATGCGCGAGATGGGCGCCGACGCCCGCAGCGCCGTCATCTACGGCAAGCCCCGCTCGGTCGCGGAACCGGACTTCGTCTGGCGCCGCACCGACGAGTGGATCGTCTTCCCCTGGTCGGCCGAGCCGCCCGTCACCCCGTCGGTGGGCTGAGCGCAGCGACCTGCACCCTCCGCGGGCGCGCCAGAGACGATTCGGGTCAGGTTCTGAGCCACTTTCGATGCGGAAGCGGATCAGAACCTGACCCGATCGTGATTCCGGGCCGGGCTGTGCGGGGTTAGGGATGCACGGCGCTGAGCTCCTCGGCCGGGGACGGAGGCGGCTCACCGTCGCACAGCCGGCGCAGCCCGGTAAGCATGCGCGGCGCCGCGCCGCCCCGTGGAGGGACGACGCGGCACCGGTTGCCGGAGCGGGCGGGGCGGAGAGGCGGGACGCTCAGCGGGCGGCCGGCGGCTCCATCGAGTCGCCGGCCGGCTCCTGCCCGCGGCCCGTCCCTGCATCGTGCACGTCGGCGGTGCCGCGACCATCGACCGCGGCGTGCCCTGCGCCCTCGCCGTGCTCCTCGCCGCCGCCGCGGTGGCCGAAGGGCAGGAAGTGCACGATCACGGCGAGGATCCCGCCGATGATCAGGCCGAACACGAAGGAGAAGAAGGTGTTCACCAGCCAGGCGAGCAGCGCGCCGACGCCGGCGACCCCCGCGACCAGGCCCTCGAGATGGTGCACCAGGCCGTAGGGCTGGGCGAGCCCGAGCTCATGGGTGCCGACCAGCAGGATGTGGCCGCCCACCCACAGCATCGCGACCATGCCGACGTAGCTGATCACGTCCATGACCCGCGGCATCGCGCCGACGAGGCCCTTGCCAAAGCGCTTCTTCCCCTCGGAGGAGTCCTCGTCCATGGCCATCGCCAGGCCGATGTCGTCCATCTTCACCAGCAGGCCCACGGCGCCGTAGACCAGCGCGGTGATGCCGAGCGCGATCACCACGAGGACCGCGGCGCGCGTCCACAGGCTGTCGGTGTCCACCGAGTTCATCGAGATCACCATGATCTCGGCCGAGAGGATCAGGTCGGTGCGCACCGCGCCCGAGACGACCTTGTCCTCCGCCCCGGCGCCCTTGGTGCTCGCAGGCGCCTCCTTGGGCTTCCCGCGCACCAGCTCCCAGACCTTCTCGGCGCCCTCGAAGCTGAGGTACAGGCCGCCGAGCATGAGGATCGGGGTGAGCAGCCAGGGGGCGAACACGCTCAGCAGCAGCAGGACCGGCAGGATGAAGACGAGCTTGTTGCGCAGCGAGCCCTTGGTGATCCGCCAGATGATCGGCAGCTCCCGGTTGGGCTTGATCCCCTGGACGTACTGCGGCGTCACCGCGGCATCGTCGATCACGACGCCGATCGCCTTGGAGCCGGCCTTCGCGGAGGCGGCGGCGACGTCGTCGGCGCTGGCCGCCGCGAGGCGCGCGAGCGCGGCGACGTCGTCGAGCAGGGCGGCGAGTCCACCGGCCATGAGAGTCCTTCTTCCGAGGAGTCGGCCGCGGGCGCGACCGGGCTCAGGATAACGGCGCAGGAGTCACGGACCGCTCGGCAGGGCCATGATCACGGCACGGGTCCGGTTCCGCCCACGGCCCGGCGCCCGTCAGCGCCTCGACACGAGGTCGTCCCGCGTTCCCCTTGCGGCGAACATCCGTGACCGCCCCTCGACGCGCCGCCGCGCAGGTGACAGGGTGGAGGCTATGGATATCGCACTCATCGGAGGACATGGGAAGGTCGCGCTGCTCGCGGCCCCGCTGCTGGTCGAGGCCGGTCACACGGTGCACTCCGTGATCCGCAACCCCGAGCACGCAGGCGAGGTCGAGGCGACGGGCGCGAGGGCCGTGCTCGCTGACATCGAGACCCTCGACGAGCGGGGCTGGGACGAGCTCCTGCGCGGGAAGGACGCCGTGGTGTGGACCGCGGGCGCCGGCGGCGGGGCCCCCGAGCGCACCCGTGCGGTCGACCACGACGCGGCGGTCGCCTCGATGGACGCCGCCGAGCGCGTCGGCGCCACCCGCTATGTGATGGTCAGCTACTTCGGCGCCTCGCTCGACCACGGCGTGCCCGAGGACGACTCGTTCCACACCTACGCCGAGGCGAAGGCCCGGGCCGACGAGCATCTGCGCGGCACGGGACTGGACTGGACGATCCTCGGTCCCTCGGGCCTCACCCTCGAGGAGCCGACCGGTCGCATCGACACCGCCGCCTCGGAGTCCGGCACGGTCTCGCGCGGCAACGTCGCGCGCGCGATCGTCGCTGCGCTCGCCGAGCCCGGATCCGTCGGGAAGTTCGTGACCTTCAACGACGGCGAGCAGGAGATCGGCGAGGCCTTCGCCTCCCTCAGCCGCTGATCCGGAAGCCCGTCTGGCCGCGCGGCGTCTCGCGGCGCACGTCGATCCCGTCGACGCGGGCGCTGGAAGGCCCCTGCCGGAGGTGGTCGAGCATGGCCTCGACCACCTCCGGCGCACCCTCGACGTCCGCCTCGACGGTGCCGTCCCAGAGGTTGCGCACGGTCCCGGCGGCGCCGAGTCGCGCCGCCTCCCTGGCGGCGTCCATCCGGAAGCCCACGCCCTGGACCCGTCCGCGCACGCGCACGATCCGGCGGATCCGCTCCGCGCCGTCGACGCCTGCGTCGGCGCCCTGATCCTGGTCCTGCTCCGGCTCGCTCATCGCCCCCGCTTCCCGCTCTCCTCGCCTCGCTGGTGCGCCGCAGCGCCCGTTGCGACAAGAGTACGGGCCGGGAACCGCCCCGTCGCCGGGCGCGTCTCGCGCTCGGCGGGCCCTCGGGCAACGACCCACGTCCCTGACCCCGAACGCCCGGCCCTTGAGCCCGACTCGAGACCGGGCCCCGTCCCGGCCCGTGGGCCAGGACGGGACGGGGTCACTCGTTGTCGCCGCCGGTGTCCTCCAGCTCGTTCGAGACCGCGTCGCCGCCGTCGCCCCACTGCCAGGCGGTGATGTCCGGGGCGTCCTCGCCGTGCTCATAGGCGTGGGCCCGGGCGCGGACCCGGGCATCGACCATGCGCTGGCGCAGTCCGGCGAATCGCGTTCCCAGCCCGTCGACGCGGTCGATCACGTCCATCACCAGGTGGTAGCGGTCGGTGTCGTTGAGCATCAGCATGTCGAAGGGCGTGGTGGTGGTGCCCTCCTCCTTGTAGCCGCGCACGTGGATGCGGGAGTGACGGTCGTGGCGGTAGGCGAGGCGGTGGATCAGCCACGGATAGCCGTGATAGGCGAACACCACCGGGACATCCTCCCCGAAGTACCCGTCGAAGTCCTTCTGCGAGAGGCCGTGCGGGTGCTCGGATTCGTCCTGCAGCCGCATCAGGTCCACCACGTTGACCACCCGCACCCGCAGGTCCGGGATCTCCTCGCGCAGGATCTTCGCCGCGGCGAGCACCTCGATGGTGGGGATGTCGCCGGCCGCGGCGAGCACCACCTCCGGCTCCTCGCCCGGCTCCTCGGTCCCGGCCCAGTCCCAGATGCCGAGTCCCCGCGTGCAGTGCACGACCGCCTCGTCCATCGTCAGCCAGTTCGGGTTCGGCTGCTTCCCCGCCACGACCACGTTCACGTACTGCTTCGAGCGCAGGCAGTGGTCGTAGGTGGACAGCAGCGTGTTCGCGTCCGGCGGCAGGTAGACCCGCACGATCTCGGCCTTCTTGTTGACCATGTGGTCGATGAAGCCGGGGTCCTGGTGGGAGAAGCCGTTGTGGTCCTGACGCCACACGTGCGAGCTCAGCAGGTAGTTCAGCGAGGCGATCGGTCGGCGCCACTCGAGCTCGTTGGTCACCTTCAGCCACTTCGCGTGCTGGTTGACCATCGAGTCGACGATGTGGATGAACGCCTCGTAGGAGGAGAACATGCCGTGCCGCCCGGTGAGCAGGTAGCCCTCGAGCCAGCCCTGGCACTGGTGCTCCGAGAGCATCTCCATGACGCGGCCGGCCCGGGCGAGGTGCTCGGAGCGGTCATGCTCCTCGAAGTCCGCGTTCCACTGCTTGTCGGTGACCTCGTAGACGGTCTGGAGCCGGTTCGAGGCGGTCTCGTCGGGCCCGAAGATGCGGAAGGTCGAGGGGTTCTCGCGCACCACGTCCCGCAGCCAGGTGCCCAGCACCCGCGTCGCCTCGGAGACGGAGCCGCCGGGCGCGGGCACGTCGACGCCGTACTCGCGGAAGTCGGGCAGGCGCAGCGGGGTGAGCACGGAGCCGCCGTTGGTCGACGGGTTCGCTGACATGCGCAGCGTGCCTGTCGGGGCGGTGGAGGCGACGTCCTCGACCAGCGTCCCGCTCTCGTCGAAGAGCTCCTCGGGGTGGTAGGAGCGCAGCCAGGCGTCGAGCTCGGCGAGGTGCTCGTCGGTGTCCCGGGCGCTGGCGAGCGGCACCTGGTGCGAGCGCCAGGATCCCTCGGCCTGCTGGCCGTCGATCTCCTTCGGGCCGGTCCAGCCCTTCGGGGTGCGCAGCACGATCATCGGCCAGGCGGGGCGCTCGGTCTCGCGGCCGGCCTCGGCGTCCTCCGCGGCCCGGGCCTTGATCTCCGCGATCCTGTCGAGGGCCGTATCGAGCACCTCGGCGAAGCGGCGGTGGGTCTCGAGCGGATCCTCGTCGTCGAAGCCGCCGGTGAAGAGGAGCGGCTCGTGCCCGTAGCCGCGCATCAGCGCCTCGAGCTCGTCGTCGCCGATCCGGGCAAGCACAGTCGGGTTCGCGATCTTGTACCCGTTCAGGTGCAGGATCGGCAGCACCACCCCGTCCTGCTGGGGGTTGAGGAACTTGTTGGAGTGCCAGGAGGTGGCGAGCGGCCCGGTCTCCGCCTCGCCGTCGCCGACCACGGTGAACGCGATCTGGTCGGGGTTGTCGAACATGGCGCCGTAGGCGTGGGAGAGGGCGTAGCCGAGCTCGCCGCCCTCGTGGATCGAGCCGGGCGTCTCCGGGGCGACGTGCGAGGGGATCCCGCCGGGGAAGGAGAACTGCGTGAACAGGCGCTTCATCCCCTCCTCGTTCTCGCTCACCGCGTGGTACACCTCGGAGTAGGTGCCCTCGAGGTAGGACGCGGCGACGAGGCCGGGGCCGCCGTGTCCGGGTCCGGTGATGTACATGGCGTTCAGCCCGCGCTGGGCGATGGCCCGGTTCGCGTGGGCGTAGAGGAAGGTCAGGCCCGGGGTGGTGCCCCAGTGTCCGAGCAGTCGCGGTTTGACGTGCTCGCGCTGCAGGGGCTTGCGCAGCAGCGGATTGTCCTTGAGGTAGATCTGGCCGACGGAGAGGTAGTTCGCGGCGCGCCACCAGGCGTCGAGCCGCTCGAGGTCGGTGTCGGAGGGGGCGGAGGAGGGGGTGCTGGGCCATGCGGGAGAGGTGGTCATGGTGCCTTCCTGATGTACCTGATGATCCTGGGACCTGAGGTGCCGTGCCATGGACCGGCTCGGCGTCGATACGGCCACCGTATGGCCGGAGCAGCAGGGTGGGAAGGGACCTTCGGGCCCTGGACGGCGTGCCCGGGCATCGCGACGGGCGCAAGAGGGCGCGGCACCGTCCTGACCGACCGATGAGCACTCGATGAGGGTCCGATGAGAAGGTGCTCAGGAACCGTCGGGAGCGTCGCCCGACGGCATAGCCTGAGGTCACACGCAGAGCGGCGGACTCGATCCGCCGGTCGATCCCAGGAAGGCCGACCCCATGACCCGCACCTCCGCCCTTTCCCGCAGCACCGTCCGCGGCATCGCCCTCTCGGCACTCGTGCTCGGCCTTGCCGCCGGGTGCGGCGCCGACTCCGGCAGCGACGAGGCCCCTGCCGTCGAGGGCCCCGGCGCTTCCGAGCAGGAGGACGCCGGCGCCGCCGACGACGACACCGCCACCGCCGACGACACCGCCTCCGACGACGGTGCGAGCGACGACGGCGCCTCCGACGGCGGGGCGGCGAGCGACGACGGGGGAGAGGCCCCGGCGGCCGGTGCTGCGGCGCTGCCCGAGGACGCCGACCTCGCCACCGAGCAGCTGCCGATCACCGCGGAGAAGGCCGTCGAGATCGGCCTGGACGACGTCGGCGGCGGCGAGCTGGTCCAGATCGAGATCGACCATGACGACGACGTGTGGGAGTGGCAGCTCGAGATCGTCGACGGCGGCCGCCAGCACGACCTCGACATCGACGCGACCCGTGGCGAGGTCACCGAGCACGACCAGGAAGATGACGACGACCAGGACCCGGCCGTCGACGTGACCTCCCCGATGCCCTACGCCGAGGCGATCGAGGCCGCGCTCGGGAAGGAGCCGGGACGGGTCTCCGGCTGGGACCTCTCCTCCGACGACGGCTGCATCCACTACACGATCGACATCGACCGCAGCAGCGGCGACGACGACGTGGAGGTCGAGGTGGACGTCGAGACGGGCGAGGTCCGCGTCGACGACTGAGCTGCCTGCCGCCGAGACGTGGACCCGGGCCTCTGAGGAACCGCGTCTCGACGCCGCGGATCCGCCGGTCCTGTCGCTGGCGGTTCTGAACGAACCCCTGTGGTGAGCCCCGACCGCTACGCTCCTCCACATGGCGAACTCGAAGAAGAAGTCCTCGAAGAAGAAGTCCTCGAAGAAGAAGTCCGACGGGTCCGGGCAGGAGGCGCCCCGTGGGTTCCCGATCGCGAACGACTGGAAGGGTGACGTGCAGGACTTCGACCCGCGCGCCACGCCCGGCTTCTCCGGCAAGAAGGCCGACGGCAAGGAGTTCCTGCTCGCCCGCGATGCGGAGCTCGACGAGCTCCAGGAGCGGCTCTACGCCGCCTACCACGGCAACGGCGAGGGTCGCTCCGTGCTGCTGATCGTGCAGGGCATGGACACCTCCGGAAAGGGCGGGATCATGCGCCACGTCGTGGGGAGCGTCGATCCGCAGGGCGTGGAGATCACCGCGTTCAAGGCCCCGACGGCGGAGGAGAAGAAGCACGACTTCCTGTGGCGGATCCGCCCGCACGCCCCGGCTCCGGGGACGATCGGCGTGTTCGACCGCTCCCACTACGAGGACGTGCTGATCCACCGCGTCCACGGCTGGGCGGACTCGAAGGAGATCCGCTCGCGATACACGGCGATCAACGCCTTCGAGCGGGAGCTCGCCGCGGCCGGCACCACGGTCGTGAAGGTCATGCTCCACATCTCCTACGAGGAGCAGGGATCGAGGCTGATGGAGCGGCTCGAGCGCCCGGACAAGCACTGGAAGTACAACCCCGCCGACGTCGACGAGCGCCAGCACTGGGACGACTACATGGACGCGTACACCAAGGCGCTGCGCGCCACCTCCACCGTCGGTGCGCCCTGGCACGTGATCCCCGCCGACCGCAAGTGGTACGCGCGGATCGCCGTGCAGCAGCTGCTGATCGACGCGCTGACGGACATCGACCCGCAGTGGCCGACGGCGGACTTCGACGTCCTGGCGGAGATCGACCGGCTGCGCGAGACGATGGGGCAGGGCGAGTCGGACTGAGCCCGCCCGGGCCCGTGACCTCGGCTTGTGTCCGCACGCTCGCAGGCCGATGATGGAGCCATGGCTTCCATCACCTTCAAGAACGAACCCGTCACCACCGTCGGCGAGCTGCCCGCGAAGGGCTCGGCGCTGCCGGCCTTCGAGCTCGTGGGCCAGGACCTCGGCGCCGTCTCCGGCGCGGACCTCGCCGGCAAGCGCGTCGTGCTGAACATCTTCCCGTCCCTGGACACCGGCACCTGCGCCATGTCCGTGCGGAAGTTCAACGAGCTCGCCGCCGGCTTCGAGAACACCGTCGTCGTCTGCGTCTCGAAGGACCTGCCCTTCGCGCAGGCCCGCTTCTGCGGCGCCGAGGGCATCGAGAACGTGGTCACCGGCTCCGCCTTCCGCTCCTCCTTCGGCGAGGACTTCGGCGTGACCATGAAGGACGGGCCGCTCGCGGGTCTGCTCTCCCGCGCGGTCGTCATCGCCGACGTCGACGGCACGGTTCTGTACACCGAGCAGGTCGCCGAGGTCTCCGAGGAGCCCGACTACGACGCCGCCGCGGCCGTGCTCGCCTGAGCCCGCCCGCCCCGCCGGACCCGGCCGTGACCGCTCGTCGCGCGCCGGGTCCTGTGCTTCCCGGCCTGCGCACCCTCGCCCCCGCGCACCTCGACCCCTGTGCTTGCCGGGCAGCGCACCTCGGCCCCTGAACACCTCGGCCCCTTGGCACCGGTCGCCCCACCGATCCTCGGGCCGCCCGACGGAAGGAGCTCACCATGTCCGCCCTGACCATCACCCTCGAGCGCGTCCACGATCTGCTGGACGACGACGGGCCCGCCGACGGCGAGCGCCGCGTGCTGGTGGACCGTCTCTGGCCGCGCGGCGTGAAGAAGGAGCGCCTCGTCCACGACGAGTGGGACAAGGACGTCGCCCCGAGCTCCGAGCTGCGCAAGGCCTTCCACGGCGGGGAGCTCGACTTCGAGGAGTTCTCCGCCCGCTATCGCCGCGAGCTGGAGGAGGGCGGGGCCGCCCAGGCGCTGCTGGACCGGGCGGAGGAGGACGGGGCGGGCGCCCTCGTGCTGCTGTTCGCCGCGAAAGACGTCGAGCACAACCACGCCCAGGTGCTGCAGGAGGTGCTGCAGGAGCTCGCCGGCTGAGGCCTTTGCCCCCGCTCCCCGTCGGCTGAACCCGCCGCCGTCGACGGGGACGAAGGTCCGGGGGCTTCCTGTCAACGCGCCCCTAACGTGGACGAGCAGGCCGTCGACGGCAGACGGCCGACAGCCCCGCCCCGTCCAGGAAGGACCTGCCATGTCCGTGGCGACCGCCTCGATCCTCCACCCGCAGCTCGACATCGAGGAGCGACTCGAGCCTGCTCACGAGCAGATCGTGCGGGACACGCTTCCGCTCGTCGGGCAGCACATCGAGGAGATCGCCCCGGTGTTCTACGGGCGGATGTTCGCCGCGCACCCCGAGCTGCTGCGCGACACCTTCAACCGCGGCAACCAGGCCCAGGGCGCCCAGCAGAAGGCGCTCGCCGCCTCCGTCGCGACCTATGCGACCCTGCTGGTCGCCCCGGACGGGCCGAGCCCCGCCGCGCTGCTGTCCCGGATCGGGCACAAGCACGTCTCCCTCGGCATCACCGAGGACCAGTACGAGATCGTCCACGAGCACCTGATGGCCGCGATCGTCGAGGTGCTCGGCGCCGACGTGGTCACCGGGGACGTGGCCGCCGCGTGGGACGCCGTCTACTGGCACATGGCCCGCACGCTCATCGCCTTCGAGCACAGGCTGTACGCCGAGGCGCAGGTGACCCCGGGCGACGTGTTCCGCACCGCCCGCGTCATCCGCCGGATCGAGGAGAGCTCGAGCGTGGCGAGCTTCGAGCTGGCCGCCCCCGAGGGGGACGAGCCGCTCGCCGACTTCCTGCCCGGCCAGTACATCAGCGTCGGCGTGCGCCTGGCCGACGGGGCGAGGCAGCTGCGTCAGTACTCGCTCTCCGACGCCCCCGGCCGGGGACGCTGGCGGATCTCGGTGCGGCGCGAGGACTTGGACCCGGCCGGCGAGGTCTCCTCGCACCTCCACCGCACCCTCCACGAGGGCGACGAGCTGCAGGTGACCCTCCCCGCCGGCGACCTGGTCCTCGACGCGCAGGCGACCTCGCCCCTCGTGCTGGTCTCGGCGGGTATCGGGATCACCCCGATGCTGGGGATGCTGCGCCATCTCGCCGCGGTCGACAGCGAGCGCGAGGTGGTCGTGCTGCACGCCGACGGCGACGCGGCCGACGCCGCGCACCTGCCCGAGCTGCTGGACACCGTCGCCTCCCTGCCCGAGCACAGCGGCTCCCGCGCCCGGCTGTGGTTCTCCGGCGAGCTCGGCGAGGACCCCCTCGCGGGCCGGACGGACCCCCGCCTCTCGGCGCATACGGGACGGATGACGATCACGGGCGAGCACCTGCCAGAGGGTGCGGAGATCTATCTCTGCGGCGGCAGCGGCTTCCTGCGCGGCGCCCGCGAGCAGCTGCTCGCGGCCGGGACGGAGGAGGAGCGGATGCACGTGGAGCTGTTCTCCCCGAACGACTGGTTGCTCCCGGGCGCCTGAGTCCCGTGGACCGCCCGTCGCGGACGGCGGAGGAGGACTAGGGTCGTCCCTCGTGGAACCCCTCTCCCTTCTCGTCCTGCTCGTCATGGGCGTGGTCGCCGGCGCCATCAACGCGGCGGTGGGATCCGGCTCCCTCCTCACCCTCCCGGTGCTGCTGGCGGTCGGTCTCCCGCCCGGCGTCGCGGTCCGCACGAACACGGTGGGGATGTTCTTCTCCACCGTCGGCTCCGTGCTCGGCTATCGCCGCGAGATCGCCGAGGAGCGACGCGATCTCACGCCGCTGGTGCTCACCGCTCTCCTGGGCGCGAGCGTGGGCGCGCTGCTGCTGCTGACCTCCCCTGCCGAGGCGCTCGACGTGGTCGTGCCCGTGCTGATCGTCGTCGCCCTCGCGCTCGTGGTCCTGCAGAAGCCGCTGACCACCGCGCTGCGCTCCCGCTCGGAGAAGCGGGCCGAGGGCCGCGGCGCGGCCGACGGGGCGGAGACCGAGGGGGCGACCGATGCGGGCGCGTCGGCGGACGGCTCCGCGCGCAGCCCGCTGCGCTCCCCGGCGCTGGTCGGTTCGATCGGTGCGGCCTCCGTCTACGGCGGCTACTTCACTGCCGCGCAGGGAGTGCTGTACCTGGGGATCCTCGGCGTCTTCACCGGGCGGTCGATGGGCTCGGTCAACAGCGTCAAGAACCTGCTGAGCCTGTGCGTGAACCTCGCCGCGGCGCTGATCTACTCGATCGCGTTCTTCGTGGTCGACGCGCAGGTGGTGTGGGCCGCGAGCGCCGCGATCGCGGTGGGCTCGCTGCTGGGCGGCTTCTTCGGCGCGCACCTGGCGAAGCGTCTGCCCGAGAGGGCGCTGCGCGGCGTGATCGTGGTGGTCGCGCTGGCGGCGCTGCTGCGTGAGGTGCTCTGAGCCTGCGGTCTCAGCGCAGGAAGGGCAGCACCCGCTCGAGCACCTCGTCCGGCGGGAACAGGGTGCCGCCGTGGTCCCGGCCGGGCAGGGAGACGAACTCTGCGTCCGGCATCAGCGCGGCGGCGCGCGCGGACTCGTCATGGCGGGGATGGTCCGCATCGCCGGCCATCCACAGGGCCGGCACGGTGCAGGAGGCGAGCGCCTCGTCCGGAACGGCGGCGGTGGCGTCGGTCGCGGCGAGCAGCGCCGCGACTGCCTCGTGGTCCGCGGTGAGGAAGGCGGTGCGGGTGGCGCGCGCACGGCGCGAGGTGACCTCCGGCCCCAGCCCCTGACCGGCGCAGAACGACTCCATGCCCTGCTCGCGGACCGCGTCGATCACGCCCGGGAAGAACACCGAGTCCACCGCGCCCCGCTGCGCGGAGGCCGAGCCGCCGAGGCTCACCAGGCGCGTGACCAGGCCAGGATGCGCCAGCGTCGTGCTCAGCGCGATGCGTGCGCCGAGCGAGTAACCCATCAGCGCCGCGCGGCCGATCCCCTCCGCGTCGAGCACGGCGAGCAGGTCCTGCACGAAGACCTCCTGCGTGTACGCCGCGGGGTCGTGGGGCTTCCCGGAGCTGCCGTGGCCGCGGAGGTCCACCCGGAGCACGGTGTGCTCGGCGGTGAGCGGCCCGAGATAGCCGAGTCCCCGCCAGATCGCACGGGAGAGCACCGAGCCGTGCAGCAGCACCAGCGGCGGTCCGTCCCCGGAGACGTCGTAGCGCAGGTCGATGCCGTCGACGGGGGAGGGGATGACGGGCATGGGGAGGTCCTTCGGGCGCGGGAGCGGGCGGGACCAGGATACGGAGCGCCGCGGCTCCGTGCCGTTCGGGGCGAGCGCACGGAGAAGGGGCCGGGAGGGTCATCGAAGGATGACCGGCCCGGCCCCGGTCAGGAGCGCGCCGCGGTCACAGTGCCGCGGAGATCTCCTCGAGGATGCGGTTGAAGGTCGCCGACGGGCGCATCACGGCGGCGGTCTTCTCCGGGTCGGGGCGGTAGTAGCCGCCGATGTCCGCGGGCTCGCCCTGCACCGCGAGCAGCTCGGCGGCGATGGTCTCCTCGCCGTCGGTGAGCTCCTTCGCGATGGGGCCGAAGGCGGTGGCGAGCTCCGCATCCTCGGTCTGCTTCGCCAGCTCCTGCGCCCAGTACATCGCGAGGTAGAAGTGGCTGCCGCGGTTGTCGATCGAGCCGAGCCTGCGCTGCGGGGACTTCCCCTCGTTCAGCAGGGTCTCGGTCGCACGGTCCAGCGCGTCGGCCAGCACGGCGGCGCGGGCGTTGTCCGCGGTGCGGGAGAGGTGGCGCAGGGACTCGGCCAGTGCCAGGAACTCGCCGAGAGAGTCCCAGCGCAGGTAGTTCTCCTCGATGAGCTGCTGGACGTGCTTGGGCGCGGAGCCGCCGGCACCGGTCTCGAAGAGGCCGCCGCCGTTCATCAGCGGCACCACCGAGAGCATCTTGGCGCTCGTGCCGAGCTCCATGATGGGGAAGAGGTCGGTGAGGTAGTCGCGCAGCACGTTGCCGGTGACGGAGATGGTGTCCTCGCCGGCGCGGACGCGGGCCAGGGTGTGCTTCGTCGCCTCGATCGGGGAGAGGATGCGGAGGTCCAGGCCCTCGGTGTCCTCTTCGGCGAGGTAGGCATTCACCTTGGCGATGAGGTTGCGGTCGTGGGCGCGGGTCTCGTCCAGCCAGAACACGGCCGGCATCCCGGACTGGCGCGAGCGGCGCACGGCGAGCTGCACCCAGTCGCGGATCGGCGCGTCCTTCGCCTGGCAGGCGCGGAACACGTCGCCGGCGGCGACCTCGTGGGTCATCAGCGCCGCACCGGAGGAGTCGCGCACCTCGACGCGCCCTTCGGCCGCGATCTCGAAGGTCTTGTCGTGGGAGCCGTACTCCTCGGCCTTCTGCGCCATGAGGCCGACGTTGGGGACGGTGCCCATGGTGGTGGGGTCGAAGGCGCCGTTGCTCTGGCAGTCCTCGATGGTCGCGGAGTAGACGCCCGCGTACGAGGAGTCGGGGATCACCGCGAGGGTGTCCTGCTCGGCGTCGTCCTTGTTCCACATGTGGCCCGAGGTGCGGATCATCGCCGGCATGGAGGCGTCGATGATGACGTCGGAGGGGACGTGGAGGTTGGTGATGCCCTTGTGGGAGTTCACCATCGCGAGATCGGGGCCCGCGGCGAGGTCCTGGTCGATCGCGGCGCGGGCGCCCTCGCGCACCGACTCGTCGAGCTCGTCGATCCCGGCGAGCAGGCCGCCGAGCCCGTTGTTCGGGGACAGGCCCGCCTCGGCGAGCAGGCCGCCGTACTGGGCGAACAGGGTGGGGAAGAAGGCGCGGACCGCGTGGCCGAAGAGGATCGGGTCGGAGACCTTCATCATCGTGGCCTTGAGGTGCAGGGAGAAGAGCACGCCCTGCTCCTTCGCCGCGGCGATCTGCTCGCGCAGGAAGGTCTCCAGCGCCGCGACCCGCATGACGGTGGAGTCGACGACCTCGCCGTCCAGCACCGGCACGGACGGCTTGAGCACGGTCTCCGTGCCGTCGGCGGCGACGTGCACGATCGAGAGGGTGTCCTCGGCGTCCATCACCACGGACTGCTCGTTGGAGCGGAAGTCGTCCGCGCCCATCGTCGCGACCGAGGTCCGTGAGTCCTTGCTCCACTCGCCCATGCGGTGGGGGTGCTTCTTGGCGAAGTTCTTCACCGCGGCGGGGGCGCGGCGGTCGGAGTTGCCCTCGCGCAGGACGGGGTTCACGGCCGAGCCCTTGACGGAGTCGTAGCGGGCGCGGACGTCCTTCTCCTCGTCGGTCTCGGGGTTGTCGGGGTACTCCGGCAGGGCGATGCCCTGGCCCTGCAGCTCGGCGATCGCGGCCTTCAGCTGCGGCACGGAGGCCGAGATGTTGGGCAGCTTGATGATGTTCGCCTCGGGCGTCTTCGCGAGCTCGCCCAGCTCGGCGAGCGCGTCAGCCTCCCGCTGCTCCTCGGGCAGGAGGTCCGAGAACGCCGCGACGATGCGTCCGGCCAGGGAGATGTCACGGGTGGTGACCTCAATCCCGGCGGTGTCGGAGAAGGCGTCGAGGATCGGCAGGAACGAGGCGGTCGCCAGCATCGGTGCCTCGTCGGTGTGGGTGTAGATGATGCGCGCCATGTGTCGCGGGGCTCCCTCGGGTCGATGCGTCATGGGTCTCGGGCCAAGGCTATCTTGACGTCAAGAATTCTTCGACGGCGGGCACGGCCGTCCGCCGAACCGGACGCCCCCACGGTACGTGAGCGGGGTGCGGGGCGCAGTCCCGGGCGGCCGACGGGACGACAGAACGGCCGACGAGGAGGCGAGTCGCCGCGGCGCTCAGCCGTCCTCGGGCTCGGCGCCCTCGAGCACCTCGAGGTCCCAGGGGTCGGAGAGCACGACGTGGGTGGCGTCCTCGGCGTCGACCGTGACGGCGAAGGCGTGGGCGCGGTAGTCGCCGGGGGAGAGGGCGCCGTGGCAGGCGCCGTGCGTGGTCCAGGCGGTCTCCGCGGTGCTCACCCCCTCGCCGTCCATCCACTGCAGCGGGATGCTGCCGGCGTTCCGGGCCCCGGCGACGATGACGCCGTCCCCGGGGCGGGTCACCACGATCCCGGTCATCAGGGGCAGGGTGCCGTGGTCCTCGGAGGCGGCGGTGACCTGCGCGGTCGCGCCCGCGCCCGCCTCGT
Source organism: Brachybacterium atlanticum (assembly GCF_025669985.1). Lineage (NCBI taxonomy): Bacteria > Bacillati > Actinomycetota > Actinomycetes > Micrococcales > Dermabacteraceae > Brachybacterium > Brachybacterium atlanticum. The sequence goes on from NZ_JAKJJW010000023.1 coordinate 39,963, forward strand.
CCTCGCCCGCCTCGGTATGGACGGCGGGGGAGGGGTCGGCGGCGGCGACGCTCAGCCCGGCGCCGTCGCCGACGGGGGCGAGCTCGCGGCCGCAGCCCAGGGAGGAGAGGTCCGCGGGGGTCTCGCCGTCCTCCGCCGTGACCGCGCCGGGAACGGCCCGCAGGCGGCCGTCGACCACGTCCAGCAGCACGTCGGCGCTCGCCTCCCAGCCGCTGCGCTCCGTGGCGCGGCCGGAGCCCTCCGGGCTCGCGCCGGACAGGCGCAGCAGGTACTGCCCGTCGCGCAGCGGGGCGTCGTCGCAGGTGCCGAGCACGAGCCGGGCGGCGACGGTGGAGGGTGCGGGGCCCTCGGTGGTCGTCTCGACCCGGGCCCGCACCACCATCGGCGGCGCCGGGGCGCCGTCGACGCCGAGCGCGTCCCCGTACCCCTCGGCCGGCGCGTCGCGGTCCGCGGGGTGCGCGGGGACGATCACGGCCTCGGGGGCGAGCCCGCCGTAGGCGGCGCCCGGCTCGAGGGCGAGGTCGCCGGTGATCATCACCTCGTTGCCCTCCGCCTGCACGCTCGTGGGGGTCAGCGTCCCCGCGTCGCGGGAGGGCAGGGGGTCCTCCGCCGTGCCCGGGTCGCACAGCCAGGCGGGATCCACCGGGACGGTCTCGGCGCCGGCCACCTGCTCTGGGTCCATCGGGGCCGCGGTCGCCGCCTGGCTCGAGGGGTCCTCGCCGCCGAGCGGTCCGGGCAGCGCATCGCAGGCGACGAGGGAGGCGGCGAGCGCGAGCGCCCCTGCGGCGGCGACGATCCGTTCCGGGCGCGCGAGCCCCCTGGCTGCCCTGGTCGTCATCGTGTCCCCCTCCCCGTCGTCCCCGCACAGAACCTACCGGAGCGTCACAGCACCAGCAGGGTCACCGCCATGACGGCCATGCCGGCGATCAGCGAGTAGATGACCGTGTGGTGCTCCCCGGTCTCCTCCGCGGCGGGCAGCAGCTCGTCCAGGGACACGAACACCATCACCCCGGCCACGCCGGCCAGGATCGCGCCCATCGCGTCGCCGGTGAGCACGGGGGCGAGCAGCAGGTAGCCGATCACGGCGCCGACGGGCTCGGCGAGCCCCGTCATCGTCGCCAACCAGAACGCCTTGCTGCGCGAGCCGGTCGCGCGGCGCACGGGCACGGCGACGGCGAGGCCCTCGGGGATGTTGTGCAGGGCGATCGCGGCGACCACGGGGATCGCGACCTCGGGGGCCTGCAGCGCGGCGGCGAAGGTCGCGAAGCCCTCGGGCACGTTGTGCAGGGCCAGGGCCGCGGCGGTGATCGCGCCGGTGCGCAGCAGGCGGGCGCGCAGCGCCCGGTCCTCGAGCTGCTCGTCGGGCTCGCGCACCTCGGCCCGTCCGTGGCTGCCGTCCATGCGGCCGGCGAACTCGTGCGGGCTGACGGCGCGGGGGACGAGCCGGTCGAGCACGGCGATCAGCGCGATCCCGACGAAGAAGGACAGGGTCGCCAGCGCCGTGCCGCGCCCGGTCGGGGACGCGCCGCCGGAGAGCACCCGGGCGCCCTCGGGCAGCAGCTCGACGAAGGAGACGTAGAGCATGACGCCGGCCGACAGGCCCAGCCCGCCGGCGAGGAACCTCTGCCCGGTCCCGCGGCCGAGCACGCCGAGAGCGGCGCCGATCGAGGTGGCGCCGCCGGCGACGAGGGTGAGGAGGAAGGCGACGAGCACCCGTGCACCCTACTGGGCGGTCCGCGCCTCGGCGGGGACCCTCGGCCCGTCCCGTGGTGGGCACCACGGCCGACGCTGGATGACCGCTCCTAGACTGACCCCATGTCCCCCGCCGACGCCTTCCTCACCGTCACCGACCTGCGCGCCCGCAGCCTGAGCGCCGCCCAGCTCACCGCCGCCCTGCCGCGTGCGGAGCTCGACGTCGCCGCGGCCGCCGAGGCCGTGCGCCCCGTGGTCGAGGACGTCGCAGCCCGCGGCGCCGAGGCGGTGCTCGAGGCCTCCGAGCGCTTCGACGGGATCCGTCCCGCGCATCTGCGGGTCCCCGCCGCCGAGCTCGAGCGCGCCCTCGCGGAGCTCGACCCGCAGATCCGCTCCGCGCTCGAGGAGTCGATCGCCCGGGTGCGCGCGGTCGACGCCGCCCAGGTCCGTCCCGCCGAGACCGTCGAGGTGGTGCCCGGAGGAACCGTCACCCAGCGCTGGGTCCCGGTGCGCCGCGTCGGCCTGTACGTGCCGGGCGGCCGCGCCGTGCTGCCCAGCTCCGTGGTGATGAACGTGGTGCCCGCCCAGGCCGCCGGGGTCGAGCAGATCGTGCTCGCCTCCCCACCGCAGAAGGAGTTCGGCGGCCTGCCCCACCCCACGATCCTCGCCGCCTGCGCGCTGCTCGGGGTCACCGAGGTGCTCGCCGCCGGCGGCGCCCAGGCGATCGCGCTGCTCGCCCACGGCGCGGAGGACCTCGGCGACGGCGACGGGCTCGAGGGCGTGGACCTCGTCACCGGACCCGGCAACGTCTACGTCGCCGCCGCCAAGCGCCTCGTGCGCGGGAAGGTCGGCATCGACGCCGAGGCCGGCCCCACCGAGATCGCGATCCTCGCCGACGACACCGCCGATCCCGCCTTCGTCGCCGCGGACCTCATCTCCCAGGCCGAGCACGACCCGATGGCCGCGAGCGTGCTGGTCACGCCGTCCGAGGCACTGGTCGAGGCAGTCGAGGCGGCGCTCGCCGCCCAGGTCCCCGCCGCCTTCCACCGCGAGCGGATCGAGGAGGCGCTGCGCGGACCGCAGAGCGGCGCCGTGCTCGTCGCGGACCTCGCCCAGGGCCTCGCGGTCGTGGACGCCTACGGGGCCGAGCACCTCGAGATCCAGACGTCCGAGGCCGACGAGGTCGCCGCACGCGTGACCAACGCCGGCGCCGTCTTCGTCGGCCCCCACAGCCCCGTCAGCCTCGGCGACTACGCCGCAGGCTCCAACCACGTGCTGCCCACGGGCGGCACCTCCCGCTTCACCGGCGGGCTCGGGGTGCAGACCTTCCTGCGCGGCATCCACGTGGTCCGCTACGACCGCGACGCGCTCGCCGGCGCCCGCGAGGCGGCGACCACGCTCGCCCGCGCCGAGGGGCTGCCCGCCCACGGCACCGCGATCGACGTCCGCTTCGAGGGCTGAGATCAGCCGGCGTCGGTAGTCCGGTCGGCGTCGGCCGTCCGGTCGGCGCCCGTCGGGCTCTCCTCGACGGCGGCGCGGCGCTCCGCGGCACGCTCTCCCCGGGTGAGCCACAGCGCGATCGCGCGCCAGCCCAGCATCCCGACCGCCAGCACGATCGCGGTGACGATGAGGAAGGACACCTCGGTGCCCGCCCCGAACAGGGTGCGGACCGCCATCCCTGTCGCGAGGGTGATCGCCCACACGAAGAGGCCGTGCGGCCAGATCCGGAACGGGGCGCGCCAGGCGCGGATCGCGAGATGGCCCAGCAGCGCGCCGACGGCGAAGGGCCACCCCACCAGGAAGATGTTCTCGGTGGTCAGGGGCGTGCCGTGCTGCACGAAGCCGATGGCGACGAAGAGGATGACGACCAGCAGGTCGCCGACGAGGGCACCCAGGGAACGGAACATCCCGCCAGAGTACTGGGACGCGGCGTGGAGCTCACCGAGGGAAGGCCCCGGGACGACCGGCGCGGGGATGCGGGACGAGATGACGATGAGCCACGTCACGTCGGCGCGGGCCCCGGGGCCGCGACGCGGACCGGGGGGACCTGCACCCGCGACGCCAACTACGATGAGTGCCATGTCCGCCTCGCCCGTCCCGACCCGTGAGCCCTCGGTCCTGCCCGTCCCCCGTGACGGCATCGCCGGAGCCGCCCCCTACGGCGCGCCGCAGCTCCCGGTCGCGCATGCGCTGAACGTGAACGAGAACCCCTACGGCCCCTCGGAGGAGCTCGCCGCCGCGATCGGCGCCGCCGCCGCGCAGGCCGCGGCGGGCCTGAATCGCTACCCGGACCGGGAAGCGCTGGACCTGCGCCGCGAGCTGGGGGAGTACCTCGCCGAGGAGTCCGGCGTGCCCGCCCCGCCGGCCGAGGCGGTCTGGGCCGCGAACGGCTCCAACGAGGTCATGCACCAGCTGATGCTCGCCTACGGCGGCCCGGGCCGCACGGCGCTCGGCTTCACGCCGCACTACTCGATGTACCCCGAGTACGCGCGCGACACCTTTACCGCCTGGGTCACCGCCGAGCGGGGCCCTGCTCCCGACTTCGCGCTCACCGCGGAGACGGTCACCGCCGCGATCGCCGAGCACCGGCCCTCGATCGTGGTGCTCACCTCGCCGAACAACCCCAGCGGCACGGCGCTCGACCTGGACGTCGCCCGCGCCGCCGCCCGCGCGCTCGAGCCCGCCCGCGGGCTGCTCGTGGTCGACGAGGCCTACGGCGAGTTCCGCCGCGACGGGGTGCCCAGCGCCCTCACCCTCCTGGCCGAGCACCCGAACCTCGTCGTGGCCCGCACCATGTCCAAGGCCTTCGCGCTCGCCGGCGCCCGCCTCGGCTATCTCGTCGCCGATCCCGCGATCGTCGACACCGTGCGCGTGGTGCGCCTGCCCTACCACCTCTCCGCCGTCACCCAGGCGGTGGCCCGCACCGCCCTCGCCCACCGGGTGGAGCTGCTGGGGAAGGTCGCGCTGCTGCGCACCGAGCGCGACGCGCTCGCCGCCCATCTCTCCGGTCGCGGCCACGAGGTCGCCCCGTCCGACGCCAACTTCGTCCTCTTCCGCGCCTTCGCCGATCGCGACGACGTGTTCCAGGCCCTCCTGGAGCGCGACGTGCTGATCCGCGCCGTCGGACCGGCCGGCTGGCTCCGCGTCAGCGTGGGCACCCCCGAGGACAACACCGCATTCCGCACCGCCCTCGAGGAGGCCGACCCCCGATGACCGAGACCGCCCGCCCGTCGCGCACTGCGACCCTCTCCCGCACCACCCGGGAGTCCTCCGTCGAGGTCAGCCTCGACATCGACGGCACCGGCCAGGTGGACATCTCCACCTCCGTGCCCTTCTTCGACCACATGCTCACGGCCCTGGGCACCCACGCCCGCTTCGATCTCACCGTGCGGGCGACGGGCGACACCCACATCGACGCCCACCACACCGTCGAGGACACCGCGATCGTGCTCGGCCAGGCGCTGCGCGAGGCGCTCGGCGACAAGCACGGCATCACCCGCTTCGGCGACGCGCTGGTCCCGCTGGACGAGGCGCTCGCCCAGGCCGTCGTGGACCTCTCCGGCCGCCCCTACTGCGTCCACTCCGGGGAGAGCGAGGCCCAGGCCACCCACCTCATCGGCGGGCACTTCACCGGCTCCCTGACCCGTCACGTCTTCGAGTCCCTCGCCCACCACGCCGCGATCTGCCTGCACATCCGGGTGATCGAGGGCCGCGACCCGCACCACATCGTCGAGGCGCAGTTCAAGGCGCTCGCCCGGGCGCTGCGCGCCGCCTGCGCCCCCGACGACCGGGTCCTCGGGGTGCCGTCCACCAAGGGAGCGCTGTGAGCACCGACGACACCACCGGCCGCGGGCCCGAGCCCGAGGACATCGACGCCGAGTTCGCCCGCCTCACCGAGGGGCTCTCCCTCGACGACGCGCCGCTGACCGTCGAGGACGTCCTGTCCGACGCCTCGGCCGCGCCCGAGGAGGACGAGGTCCCCACGATCGCCGTGGTCGCCACCTCCGTCGCGACCGCGAAGGCGCTCGCCGGCGTGATCCGGCTGGGCCGCGAGGCGCGCACCGACGGGATCGACATCCCCACCGACTCCCGCACCTTCGACACCGCCACCGGCGCGGTCGCCGTCGGCCCGCTGTCCGAGGCGGCGGCGCACGACCTCGCCGCGATCACCTCCACCGCCCTGCAGCGCAACGGCATCGTGGTCTTCTGGCGCCGCGGCGACCGCATGACCGCGACCCGGTACAAGAACGGCGAGCGCGGCGAGGACATCTCGCCCGCGATCGTGCTCGGCGCCGTCGATGACCTCGTCGAGGAGCTGCTGCTGGGCACGACCTCGCTCGACGAGCTCGGCGAGGGCCTCGACCCCGCCTCGCTCACCCGGGCCGAGGCGCTGGAGTGGATCTCCTCCGGCGGGAGGAAGGGCCCGTGAGCGCGACCGAGACCGGGGCATCGGCCGCTGCGAGCGCCGCGGACGCACCGGCCACCGCGGCAGCGCCGGGTCCCGCCCCGCACGTGGTCGTCCTCGACCACGGCTCCGGCAATGTCCGCTCCGTCGTCCGCGCCCTCGAGGCCGCGGGCGCCGAGGTCGAGCTCACCGCGGATCGCGAGCGCGCCCTCGCGGCCGACGGGCTCGTCGTCCCCGGCGTCGGCGCCTATTCCGCGACCCTCGCGCAGATCCTCGCCGTCGGCGGCGACCGGATCATCGAGCGGCGACTGGCCGGCGGCCTGCCGGTGCTCGGCATCTGCGTGGGCCTGCAGGCGATGTTCGAGGCAGGCACCGAGCACGGCGAGCGCACCCGCGGGCTCGGCCAGTGGCCGGGCGAGGTCACCCACCTCCAGGCCGAGGTCGTGCCCCACATGGGCTGGAACACCGTCGAACCCGCTGCGGGCAGCGCGCTGTTCGCCGGAATCGAGCAGGAGCGCTTCTACTTCGTCCACTCCTACGCCGCCCGCAGCTGGGAGCTGGAGGACACCGGCCCGCTCAAGGCGCCGCAGGTCACCTGGGCCCAGCACGAGCAGGACCGCTTCGTCGCCGCCGTCGAGAACGGAGCGCTCAGCGCCACCCAGTTCCATCCCGAGAAGTCCGGCGCGGCCGGCGCCCGCCTGCTCGCGAACTGGCTGGGCACCCTGCCGCGCCGCGACCGGGAGCAGGACGCATGATCCTCGCGTTCCTGATGCTCTTCGCCGGCGGGATGCTCCTCGGCGGCGCCTGGTCCTTCTACCGCTCGAAGAAGCCCTGGTGGGCGATCGCGGGACTGGCCGTGCTCGGCCTCGTGTGCCTGGGCATCTCCTTCTGGCGCATCCAGAGCGGCTGAGCACGCCTCCCCACCCCGTCCGTCCCCGCGCCCGACCGGGCACCACCCCCTCAGTCCCAGGAGGACCCCCATGACCGCTCCCGTGCTCGAGCTGCTCCCCGCCGTCGACGTGCAGGGAGGCCAGGCCGTCCGCCTCGTCCAGGGCGAGGCCGGTACCGAGACCGGCTACGGCGCGCCGCTGGACGCCGCACTGGCCTTCCAGGAGGGCGGCGCGAACTGGCTGCACCTGGTCGACCTCGACGCCGCCTTCGGCCGCGGCTCCAACGCCTCCCTGCTCGCCGAGGTCGTCGCCGCCGTGGACATGAACGTCGAGCTCTCCGGCGGGATCCGCGACGACGAGTCCCTCGCCGCGGCGCTCGCCACCGGCTGCCGCCGCGTGAACCTCGGCACCGCCGCCCTCGAGAACCCCGAGTGGACGGCCGACATCATCGCCGAGCACGGCGACCGCATCGCGGTCGGCCTCGACGTGCGCGGCACCACCCTCGCCGCGCGCGGCTGGACCCGCGAGGGCGGCGACCTGTGGGAGACCCTCGAGCGTCTCGACGCCGCCGGCTGCCAGCGCTACGTCGTCACCGACGTCACCAAGGACGGCACGCTCCAGGGCCCGAACGTGGACCTGCTCGCCCAGGTCTGCGAGCGCACCGACGCGAAGGTCGTCGCCTCCGGCGGCATCTCCTCCCTCGACGACCTGCGCGCGCTGCGCGAGCTGGTCCCCGTCGGGGTCGAGGGCGCGATCGTGGGCAAGGCCCTGTACGCGCAGGCCTTCACGATGGGCGAGGCGCTCGACGTCGCGGGACGCCCGTGACCTCCGAGAACACCTCGCAGAACGAGGACCACGGACCGACGGGCCCGGACGCCGACCCCGGCGGACGGGCCCGTCGGGCCCTGCCCTCCCACTTCCGCGAGAAGTCCGCGCTGACCGACACCGCGGGCGTCTCCTGGGAGGGCCGCGACTACACCGTCAGCCCGTTCCCCGGCGACGACGGCGCGACCCCGGCGCACCTCGCCGAGGCGCTGCAGGCGCACCGGGCGGGCCGGGACCCGCACCGACGCGCGCTCGTCGCGGCGCTGACGACCTCCCGGGTGCTGGTGCCGATCATGGCGGTCGCGACCGAGACGGGCACCACCGCCCACGGCCTCACAGGCGACAACGGCGCCGACATGGCGATGGTCTCGATCACCGCGCCCGACGGGACGACGGTGCTGCCGCTGTTCACCTCCGTCGACCAGCTCTCCGCCTGGCGCGGCGATGCCCGGCCCGTGCCCGTGGTCGCGCCGCAGGCGGCGCAGGCCGCCGTCCAGGAGGGCTGCACCGCGCTGCTGCTGGACGCCGCGACGCCCGAGGCCGAGGGCGGCCCCGTGCTGCTGCCGCGCTCGGTGCTGTGGGCGCTCGCGCAGGGGCGCGAGTGGATCCCGCCGCATGAGGACGGCGAGCTCGCCGCGGAGCTCGAGCGGGTCGGGACCTCCGCCTCGCCCGCCGTGCTGGGCCTCGCGGCCCGCGCCGGCGAGCGCGCCGAGGTGGACCTCCACCTGCGGCTGCGCCCGGGGCTGACCGCGGAGCAGGTCTCCGCGGTGGTCCAGCTGGTGACGCAGGGGCTCGGGGGATCGCAGCTCGTCGCCGAGCGGATCAGCTCGATGCGGCTCGTGCTCGGCTCCTGAACCGGAGCCGGTGCCGGTGCCGGTGCCGGAGCCGTAGCCCGGCCCGCGACGCCGGGGCCCGACCTCGTCAGGAGACCCGGCCGGTGTACTTCTCGCCCGGCGCCTTGCCCGGCTCGTCGGGGAAGGGCAGGGCCTCCGCGAAGGCGAGCTGAAGGGAGCGCAGACCGTCCCGCAGCGAGCGGGCGTGCTCGTTGCCGATCTCAGGGGCCGCGGCGGTGACCAGGCCCGCGAGGGCGGTGATCAGCTTCCGCGCCTCGGCGAGGTCCTGGTACTGCCCGGTCTCCTCGTCCTCGGCGAGGCCCACCTTCACCGCCGCGGCGCTCATCAGGTGCACGCAGGCGGAGGTGATGATCTCGACCGAGGAGACCTCGGCGATGTCGCGCAGCTCGTCGGCGCCGATCCCCTCGTCGTGGCTGTGCGGGGCGTCGTGGCTGTGCGGGGCGTCGTGCGCGTGCGGGGTGCTGTCGTGGGAGTGCTCGGTCACTGGGGGTCCTTCGTTCTCGGTCCGCGTCCGGCTCGGACGCGGTGCGGGGATGGTGGTCCGCGGCGGGCGGAGGGAGTGGCTCAGCCGGCCAGGGGCAGGGATCCGGTCATGTCCTCGCCGAAGTCGACGAGGATCGCGGAGGGCTCGGTGCCGATCGGCACGTCGAAGACCAGGTGGACGGTGCCGCTGCCGCCGCCCGGGATCTGGGTGGGCCTCTTGCTGTCGGCGATGTGCACGCGGCTCGCATCGAGGTCGAGCGGGTGGGTGGCGCCGTCGGCGGACTCCAGCGAGATCGACTCCGGGGTGAGCGGCACCGCCCGGTCTCCCTGGTTGTCGATCTCGACGGTGGCGATGACGAACTCGCCCTCCGGCTCGACCGGGTCGGAGCGGCTGCCGACGCTGCGCACGCCCGCCTCGGTGCTCACCGCGGTCATCTCGACCTCGCCGATCGTCGCGCTGCCGCCGGAGGCCCCATCCTGCGGGGCGGCGGTCCCGGCGGGCGCGGACGGATCGGAGTCGCCCGGGTCGTCGGAGCCCAGGGCGCGGAAGGCGAGGATGCCCCCGCCGACGGCGACGGCGAGGACCAGCACGGCGACGAGGACGATCGCACCGATGAGCAGTCCGCGGCGCGAGCCCTTCGCCTCGTCGGGGTCCTGCACCTTCGCGGGCCGACGGTTCGGGACGGCCGGGCGCGGGGGAGGGGTCGGGAACCCCTCGGGCACCGGGCGCAGCATCGCGCGGGGAGCGGTGACGCCCTGGACGCCGGTGACGGAGCGGCGCTCGGTCTCGGAGAGGTCGTCCGGGCCCTCGGTCTGCTGGGCGGGCTCGGCGGGCTCGCCGCCGCCCGGGGCCGGGAGCTCCTCGTCGTTCCCGTAGCCGTACTCGTGGGAGGCGTCCACGGGGCTCTGCGGGGCGGGGAGCTCCGGGGTGCCGGCCGGCTCCGCAGGGGCGGTGCCGGGAGAGAGCGCTGGCCGGCCGTCCTGCTCGGACGCCTCGCGGTCGGTGTGCACCTGTACTCCTCGCTGATCGCGGCCTGGCGGCGCGACGCACATCACCTGGACGTCCGTCGTACTCCTGGTAGGATAGACGACTGGAACAGGTCGAAACCCTCGTCATACGTTCCTCAAGTGGAGTCCCTTCCCACCTCGTGGCATCCAGCCGCTGGGTCAGTATCGCAGTCGGGCGTCATCGTCCGGCGAGCGGGCCGTCGCGCCCGACCGCCGTCGCAGCGCTCGCACCTTGGGGCCTCCGCATGACTGCGGGGGCCTTCGTCGTCTTCCGACTCGAAACAAGGTGAGGAGCCAACATCAGCGAACAGCGCATCAACGGTCAGATCAGGGTCCCCAAGGTCCTCCTGGTCGGTCCCAACGGCGAGCAGGTCGGTGAGGTCCGTGTCGAGGACGCCCTGCGTCTCGCCCAGGAAGCAGACCTCGACCTGGTCGAGGTCGCACCGGGTGCGAACCCGCCCGTCGCGCGGCTCATGGATTATGGCAAGTTTAAGTACGAAGCCAACCTGAAGGCCCGCGAGGCTCGGAAGAACCAGGCGAACACGGTCCAGAAGGAAATCCGGATGGGCCTGAAGATCGACACGCACGACTACGAGACCAAGCGTCGCAACGTCGAGAAGTTCCTCGACGGCGGCGACAAGGTGAAGGTCATCATCCGCTTCCGCGGCCGTGAGCAGTCCCGTCCCGAGCGGGGCGTCAAGCTCCTGCAGCGCATGGCGGAGGACGTCTCGGAGTACGGCTTCGTCGAGTCCCACCCGCGGCAGGACGGCCGCAACATGGTGATGGTCTTCGGGCCTCACAAGAAGAAGGCCCAGGCCATGGCCGAGGCCCGCAAGCGCAAGACCGACGCCGAGAAGGCAGCGGCCCGCGGCAAGGACGACGAGTCCGCGCCCGAGGCCGAGGCCGGCGCCGAGTCCTGAGAACGTCACAAGGAGAAACAGGCCAATGCCGAAGAACAAGACCCACTCGGGTACCAAGAAGCGCGTCCGCGTCACCGGTTCGGGCAAGCTCATGCGGGAGAAGGCGAACGCTCGCCACCTCCTGGAGCACAAGTCCTCCACCCGCAAGCGCCGTCTGGGCTCCGACACCGATGTGTCGAAGGCCGATGCCAAGCGCATGAAGAAGCTGCTGGGCCGCTGATCGCCCACGCGGGAGCACGGCTCCCGCGACCCTGAACTTACGATCGAAGGAGTATCACGTGGCACGCGTGAAGCGGGCGGTCAACGCCCAGAAGAAGCGTCGGGAGATCCTCGAGCAGGCCAGCGGCTACCGCGGCCAGCGCTCGCGCCTGTACCGCAAGGCGAAGGAGCAGGTGCTGCACTCGCAGACCTACAACTTCCGCGACCGCAAGAAGCGCAAGGGCGACTTCCGTCAGCTCTGGATCCAGCGCATCAACGCGGCGTCCCGCGCCAACGGCCTGACCTACAACCGCTTCATCCAGGGCCTCGGCCTCGCGGGTGTCGAGGTGGACCGTCGCATGCTCGCCGAGCTCGCCGTCAACGACGCGCCGGCTTTCGCCGCCCTGGTCGAGGTCGCCAAGAACGCCCTCCCCGACGACGTCAACGCCCCCGCGGCCTGACATCGCTGCCCGTCCAGCGATGACCGAGCGCCCGGATCAGTCCCCGATCACCTCCCCCCGCTCCGAGCGGGTGCGGAAGGTGGCGGCGCTGACCGGGCGCTCGGCGCGTCGCAAGCAGGGACGCTTCCGCGTCGAGGGGCCGCAGGCCGTGCGCTCCCTCCTCGCGCACCGTCCCGAGCTCGCCCTCGAGGTGCACCTCACCGAGCGCGCCGCCGAGGCGCACCCCGAGCTCGAGCGCCTCGCCCGCGCGGCGGGCATTCCGGCCCGCCTCGTCGACGAGCAGATCCTGCGCGCCATGGTGCGCGAGAGCGGCCCGGCCGACGCGACCGCCGACGTCGCGTCCGCTCCTGCCGCCGCCGGGACGGGCGGCGCCCCGGGAGCGCTCGTCTCCCCGCAGGGCGTCGTCGCCGTCGGCGCCCTGCCCGCCGAGGACCCGGACGCCGCGACCGCCGCGCTGGAGGCGCTGCCCGATGACTGGCCGCTCACAGTGGTCGTGCTCCACGAGGTCCGCGATCCCGGGAACGTCGGCACCCTGATCCGCACCGCGGACGCCGCCGGCGCCGACCTCGTGCTGCTGACCCGCACCAGCGCCGACCCGTACTCGCCGAAGGCCGTGCGGGCGAGCGTCGGCGGGCTCTTCCACCTCCCCGTCCTCACCGGCGCCGAGAGCGGCCCCCTGCTCGAGGCCCTCGCCGCCCGCGACATCACCGCCGCCGCGACCAGCGGTTACGCGGACTCGGAGCTGTTCGACGTCGACCTGCCGGACCGGATCGCGTGGATCCTCGGCAACGAGGCGCACGGGCTCGACGAGGAGATCCTCGCCGCGGCGCCGCTGACCGTGCGGATCCCGCTGGCCGGCCACGCGGAATCGTTGAACGTGCACACCGCCGCGACCGTCTGCCTCTTCGAGAGCCTTCGCCGACGGCGGGCCGGGGCATGAGCGCGCCCGTCGCGGAGACCGCCCCCGCTGGCCGCCGCGGGCCCGGCCGCGCCCTCGGCGCCGCCGCGGTCCCCCTCC